>NZ_DBHIGR010000053.1:0-12806 GCF_057249185.1 Oribacterium sp. | reverse complement strand
ACTTCAAGCATCGCTTTGCTCGCTTTCAGTAAGTACTGACGGGCTCAGATTGCCCCTATTACAGACTCACGCTGTATCATTCACTTCAATTATTAAAGTCCTTCACTTCGCCTGATTTTGCAAGTATAGGGCTCAGACTCCCCCACAATCAGACCTATATTGCCGAAAACTTTTATAATTTAATTTTTTACAGTCACTTCCACTTTAAAAATTATATGGGAAATTATGCTTTATGATATAAGTCTCTCATTTCCTGCACGATGCTATGGAACATACTGATGGCATCCACCATAGGCTTTTCCGTGGAAAGATCCACTCCCGCAAGCTGTAACAAGGATACAGGATCATTGGTACAACCGCTGGACAGGAATTTCTTATATTGCTCCAGCGCTCCCTTTTCCTTGGCTAAAATTCTTTTGGCAATAGCACAGGATACGGCAAAGCTTGTTGCATACTGATATACGTAGAAGTTGTAGTAAAAATGAGGGATTCTGCTCCATTCTACGGAAATCAGATCATCAATCTTCATATCCGGACCAAAGTAATAGCTATTCAAATCATGATAGACTTTCTCCAGGCTATCTGCGGTGATGGCCTCTCCTGCTTCCAACATAGAAGCGGCTTTACGTTCAAACTCGGAAAGCATAGTTTGTCTAAAGAAGGTTCCCTTAAAGCTCTCCAGGAAATGGTTGTAAAGATAGAGCTTCTCTTCCTTGTTTTTAGCCTGTTCCATCAGATAGTATAACAGCAGCACTTCGTTGGTGGTGGAAGCTACTTCCGCAACAAAAAGCTTATATTGAGAATTCAGGAAGCCCTGCTCTTTTTCCGAATAATAGGAATGCATGGCATGTCCCAGCTCATGGGCTAAGGTAAAGAGGTCGTCCATGGTGCCCTGATAGCTCATAAGAATAAAGGGATGAACGCCGAATACAGGGTTGCAGTATGCTCCCACACGCTTTCCGTCATTTTCCTTGGCATCAATCCAATACTCGGAATAAGCTTTTTTCAAAAGCTCCTGATAGTCCTCTCCTAAAGGCTTTAGACCTTTTAAAATTACTTCCTTGGCTTCCTCAAAATCAATATGGTACTCGTAGTCCTTTACCATGGGCGCGTAAACGTCATACATGGAAAGATCCTCTAAGCCAAGCATTTCCTTTCGAAGAGCAACATAATCATGAAAGGCGGAAATCTTCTTGTGAACGGCGGAAATCAGATGATCCCAAACCTTCTCGGAAACATCCACTTCCCCTACGGAAGCAGCAAAGGCTGTAGGATAGTTTCTGGCCTTGGCAAAGAAATACTGCTGCTTTAGCTGCGCGTCAAACAATGCGGCAAAGGTATTTCTATGATCCTGATATACCTTATAAAAGGCTTCATATACCGCCTTACGTAGCGGACGGTTATTGCCGGTCTGTAAGGGGACAAAGCGGGCGTTACTGACGGGAATTTCTTCCCCGTTCATTTCCACGGAAGGAAATTGAAGATCGGCATTTTGCAGCATGGAAAATGCCTGATAGGGACCACTGGCCATGGACTGAGCCGATGCCAGAAGCTTCTCGGCATTCTTATCCAAAGTATGCTCTTTTAATCTTCTGACATCCTTGATATAAACGGAATACCTCTCCAATTCCTTACAGTCTGAAAATGCTTTATCCAGATATTCCGAAGACAGGGAAAGAATCTCCGGATCGAAAAAGGCTAATTTCTCTCCGTTTCGAACCTCTACCGCCATTGCTTTCTGATTTAAACTTAAGGCTTCCTGGTCTTTGGTATCCACATCACTTTTCATCATGCTGTAGGCCAAAAAGTGGCTGGATAATAAGGCCAATGCCTCTTTCTCTTTCAAAGCCTTCAATAATAGCTCCGGAGAACTGCCGAGACGTCCCTCATAGGAAGCAATTTCCGTTGCTTTCTCCTCGGATTCCGCCAAAGCCTTTAAAAATGCTTCATCATTGGCATATAAATCATCAAAGTGCCAAACCTCTTCTCTACTTAGCTCATGTCTTTTTACACTCTTCATGCTATAGCCTTTCTTATAATTCTACTCTCTTGGCATCAGACCAGATTTTTTCCAGGTTGTAAAAGGATCTGGTTTCTTTATCAAAAAGATGCACGATAACGTCCTTATAATCCAAAAGAATCCAACCGGAGCTGCTCTCTCCCTCCGCCTTACGATTATCCAAATGAACGGCTTCTTCCAGGGCATCCTTCAGGGCATCCAGCTGTCTTACATTATCTGCGGATACCAGCACAAAATAATCCGATAATACGGAGATTTCGGAAATGTCCAAAACGATGATGTCACTTCCTTTTTTCTCATCTAAAACAGATACAATTTTTTTACATAAGTCCAAAGATTCCATTTATACCTCCTTTTTCTCTTGATAATATGCTAACGCATCCAGGGATAAAGAGCAACAATGCTGTCCCTTTTCTTTCACATAGGCAATACTTGCTTCCAAACAGAGCTTCACCGCCAAATCCAAATCTCGAAAGGCAATTTCCCGGATAGCAGTTAAGTCCTCCCGATTTCCTCTTCTTACTTCAATATAATCAGCCAGATAAACAATCTTTTCCAGAGTGGTCATCGCCGGTTTTCCCAGGGTATGGTAGTAAATGGCGGAGAGAATCTCTTCATTGTCGATTTGAAAATGTTTTTTGGCATAACAGGCACCGTAAATACCGTGAAGAACCTGGGGTGCCTCCAAATACTCGGGAAGCAGAGGGATATGCTCTCTTTGACAAGCCTCCAATAATTCTTTTTTTCCCATGTATTTTGCACAGTCGTGGCAAAGTCCTGCAAGCTCCGCTTTTTGGAGGTCTACCCCGTGAGCCATAGCCAGACAGATGCTGGTAAAGGCCACACTTAGAGAATGCTCATAGCGCTCTTTCTTTAAATGCTCCTGTAAATGCTTTCGAATTTCTTCGATTTTTTGCAAAAATTCTTTTTCTTCCATGATTCCTCTATGCTATGGATATCCATTTCAATATAAATATCCTTTTTAATATAAATATCCTTTTCGATATAGATTTCCGCTTTATGATTTCCTTCTTTAACGGTAGAATCCCTTTTTTAAAATATACTCTTCCACCGACTTAGGAAGCATTCCATGGATGGACTTTCCTTCTTTCAGTAGTTTCCGAATCTCCGTACTGGAAAGATCGATAGCCGGCATGGGAAATAAATTACAATGTAAAGAAAGCTCTTTCTCCAAAGCTTCCTTTTCCTTTTGGAATGTTGAGAATGACATCTCCCCGTTTCGATTGGCAATATAAAAATCCACCAGTTGACCCAGTTCTATGATTTTATGCCAGGAACGAAGGGTTAAAAACTGGTCGGTTCCGATTAAAAGACTGTAGGAATTCGTTGGATTCTGCCGCAGAAGTTCTCTTACCGTATCGATGGTATAGGAATTCCCATCCCTCTCCCCTTCTATGGGAGAGCAATCAAAATCCGGGCAATTTTCAATAGCCAGTTCCAAAAGCTTAAGCCTATCGGAAAAGGGAAGCAAATCCTTCTGCTCTTTATGATAGGGGGTGCCGGTGGGAATAAAAAGAACCTTGGAAAAATGAGTACTTTCCATGGCGGCTTCCGCCATTTTTAAATGTCCGAAATGCACCGGATTAAAGCTTCCCCCTAAAATGGCTATGGGTTTCATAGAGAGAATTTCCTGTCTTTTTCTTCTTTTGCGGGTTTGTATAAAACAATCATTCGACCGATAATCTGTACCAGCTCCGTTCCGGAACGTTCAGCAATGGTATTTCCCAATTCTCTCAGATCATCGATACAATTTTTTAAAACATGAATCTTCATTAACTCATGTTTTTCCATATATTCCCTAACCGCTTCAATAAATTCAGGAGTAATGGAATTCTTTCCTAAAGAAAGGGTTGGTTCTATCTTCTGTGCCGCTCCTTTTAAAACGGAACGCATTTTACTGTCTTTGATGTAGGATTTCATTCCTCGTCCTCCGTGTCATAATATTCAAATTCGTGGGCGTAAATCTTGATGGTGTCCCCTTCTTTTAAGCCCATCTTCTTTAATTCTTTAATAATTCCCTGCTCTACCATAAAACGCTGGAAGAAAAGGAAGCCCTTCTCCGCTTCCAGGTTGGTATAGCCCAGCATCTTCTCCATCTTGGGGCCTTCCACGACAAAAACACCCTCTTCCGGATGATCATAGCTGATGGCCAGCATTTCTACCGCACCAAGATTTTCCAGATCCACTTCGCTTTCATAGACTACAGCCTGCTCTTTATTTTCCTCCAACAGCTCCCAGGTTTTCTCCAATATGGGTAAAATTCCCTGATTGGAAGCTGCGGAAAGACGGAAAAAGGGGAGCTTATGCTCTGTACAATACTTCTCCAAAAGGGCCAGGTCTTCTTCCTGCTCTTTAGTCTGTACCAGCTCTATCTTATTGGCGGCCACAATCATAGGCTTACGGAGAATTTCCTCATCATATTCTTCACATTCCTTTTGAATCTGTAAAAAATCGTCCAGCGGCTTTCTGCCTTCCGTTCCGGCTGCATCCACCATATGAATCAAAACTCTGGAACGATGGATATGACGAAGGAATTGAAAGCCAAGTCCAACGCCGGAGGAGGCGCCTTCGATAATCCCCGGAATATCCGCCATGACAAAGCTTCGGTCGCCCTTTAAATTTACCACGCCAAGGTGAGGATTTAAGGTGGTGAAATGGTAATTGGCAATCTCCGGTCTGGCATTACTGCACATGGAAAGTAAGGTGGATTTTCCTACATTGGGATAGCCTACCAAGCCTACATCTGCAATTACCCGTAATTCCATACGCAGGGTAATTTCTCTGGCCTCTTCTCCCGGCTGAGCAAACTTTGGTGCCTGCATGGCCGGGGTGGCAAAATGCATATTGCCTAAGCCCCCTTTACCGCCCTTTAATAAAACCATCCGCTGATTCTCTCCGCTCATATCCGCAATCAGCTTACCGGTCTCATCATCCTTTAAGAGCGTTCCTTCCGGAACCTTTAAGATCAGATCCTTACCATTTTTTCCATGCATCTTTCTGCCGTCTCCCTCCTGTCCGGGTTCTGCGGCATATTTTGTTTTATGACGGAAGGGTTCCAGGCTGTTTAGCCCCTTATCCACTTCTACGATAATATCTCCGCCCTTCCCGCCGTCTCCGCCGTCCGGGCCTCCTGCAGGAACAAACAATTCTCTGCGAAAGGATACATGGCCGTTGCCACCTTTTCCGCTTTTAACATAAATTTTTGCAATATCTGCAAACATGAATACTCCTTTTTCTAAAAAGAAGCAGGACGATTTCCTGCAAAATATTTTCTTTTACTATAGGAAAACCCCACGCCGGATAACCAGCATGGGGTTAATGTTTCCTTATGCCTTTGGAAGTACAGATACTTGCTTACGATCTCTTCCTAGACGGCCAAATTTAACGACTCCGTCCACCTTTGCAAATAAGGTGAAATCATTTCCCAAGCCTACATTCAGACCTGGATGAATTCTGGTTCCGTTCTGCTTGTACAGAATGTTTCCAGCCTTAACGAACTGACCATCTGCTCTCTTTTGACCAAGTCTTTTCGACTCGGAATCTCTACCGTTTTTGGTAGAGCCCATACCCTTATGATGAGCCATGTAATTTACCTATCCTTTCCTAAAAATTAACCAATCTTGTCAATTTTTACTTCTGTAAAAAGCTGTCTGTGACCATTCTTCTTGTGGTAACCGGACTTTCTCTTGTAACGGTAAACGATAACCTTCTTACCCTTACCATTCTGAAGAACAGTTCCGCTAACCTTTGCATTGGCAACTGTTGGTGTACCAATCTTCAAAGAACCGTCATTGAGAAGAAGAACCTGATCAAAAGTAATCTTTGCTCCCTCTTCTACTTCCAACTTCTCCACACGGATTACATCGCCTTCACTGACTTTGTACTGCTTTCCGCCACTTACAATTACTGCGTACATTAGGAATCCTCCTATAAAAATTTACTCGCTAGCTGTGGTGAGACATGCTTCTTAAACCTCGCTAGGCGGCATCTAGGTTACTTTACAGTAAACTGCCCTCTTCGTCAAGCTTTTTATGGTAAAATACTGCGATAATAAGGATAATTTGCCTGTACTTCATCTACGGAAATATTACCCGCTGTTCCGTTTTCATGGACTGCCAGCATTTTCCCTTCCTTGGTCCATTTAATAAAGACCACCACATGGCTTTCTCCGCTGGGTTGAATAATCAAATCTCCCGCCTTTAATTCACTACGCTTGATTTTCTGTCCTTTTCCGATTAATTCCTGGGTGCTGGAGGCGAAATCCAAGCTTCTATCCACACTGGACCAATAAGCCCATTGTACAAAGCCGGAGCAGTCTAAGCCCTTTCGATTTCTTCCCTTATAGTCCGAAGAAGAGATGGTGGCTCCGAAGTGGTTTCCTTCCAAGCCCTTTACCCCGGCTTTTCCTCCATAAAAATAGGGAACTTTTCCAACCGATGATAAGGCAAAATGAATCAAAGCTTTTCTTTCCTCGCTAAGATCCTCCGGCAAATCTTTCATATACGCGGATATTTCCTCCTCCGTAAGAGGAGACTTCTTTTCAACGGAAGAGATACTGAGACCGTAGTCTTTAAACCAGTCCTGTTCCTTCAAACGCTTTACGGCAGCAATGGTATAGTCATCCCAGCCATGCCAACGGCTTCCCGGCTTTTGGTCCTGTTCCTCCAAATCCTTAATAGAATCCAGTTGAATATTTCTCAGTCCGTTTTCATCATCGAAACCGACTACAGTGATTTTAATGGTTAAATCCACGTGTCCGGGACAATAATTTTTGGGTAACTTTTTCTGCTCTTGAATACTGTTTGCTTTCTGCTCTGCCTTTGTTTCTGTTGTTTCCTTTGGAACTATACTTTCCTTCGGCAGATTTGAGGCACTTAGCTCTGTATTTTGGGAGGCGCTGTTCTCCTTATTTTCACTAGACTTTTCCGACTGCTCTGTCATGGATTTGGATTCGGAGTTACTCTCTCCCCCTTCTCCGGCAGAGCTCCTTTGGCTGTTCTCCTGATTTGACTTTGTTTCCTGCGTTTGCTTACTTTCCTGTGCTTGTTTACTTTCCTGTGCCTGTTTATTCTCCTTTGTAGCGTTTGTGTTCTGATTTGCTTTGCTGTCAGTCGCTGTTTCGGAGGACTTTTCGGAAGCACTTTCCGCCCTGCTTTCTTCGCTTGCTTTTGTTTCCCCGCCTACGGGAGCGGCGGTATTGGCTGCCTCCTCCGCCAGCATTTCCTCTTTAGCATCCTTATGAATACAGCCCTGGTCATAATAGACCGGACCGATGCTTAAACTATAGGAATGAGACTTTGTATACAGCTCGTTAACAATGGCACGAAAACGCTCTTCATCCAGATAATTATGCTGATAGGTATAAACACTGGCCATAGCTAAAATATCCTTTACATTACTGGATTCCTGAATTTCCTTTCCGTCTCCGTTGTAGTATCTATAATGGATGTTCTTAAAATAAGGGATGGCCCAGCTGTTTTTTTGCTCCGGAGACTGACCGGCTGCCTGAGGATTGTATCTTCCCAGAATAGCGGAACGCTTCAGTCCCAAAAGCTTTGCGGTATGCTCCGGGGTGTCTCCCGTACTATCATAGATTTTGGCAAGATCCGCACTTTCCCTTTCCATCAGTTCCTGATAGATCCTTCCCCCAACAGAGTCCAGGGGATTTCCGTCCTGACGGATATCCACAAGATTGTACCGGTCAATAAAGGGGCGAGGATTTAAAAATTCATCCTCCTTACGATCCGTATGGAGGGTATTGGTCCATTTCCCCTTTTCTGTCACACTATTGCTGGTTTTTAGAAGGCTGTCACTACTCTTGTTTAAAGCATTTTGTTTGTCATGCAGCTTTTGGGCATATACGATGGACAGGCATAAAATCATAAACAAAGAAAGAAAGAAGAGCAAAAAACTTTCCTTCTTCTTGCTCTTCAAAAATAACTTAGCTTTTTCTATAGCCGGTTTCCATTTTCCTTTTTTCTTTCTACTCTTTGACAAGTGTTTATCCCCTACTCTTTTTATTAAAATGAAGTTTTTACATTACTTGTAATGATGCCTATAAAGATACCTTATAAAAATACCTTATAAAAATACCTTATAAAGATATTTATCCCTTACTACTTTTCGCGGCTGTTTTAAAGTATCAAAAACTTTGCAAATCCTTCTATCTTTTTTCGAAATACTCTTTTAACATTTTCTCACTATCCTTTTTTTCTAAGCTTTTCCAATAAGGCTTGAAAATCCGCAGGATAAGGAGCGGAAAATTCCATATATTCCCCGGTTCTGGGATGTTGGAATCCCAGTATCATGGCATGTAAGGCCTGTCCGGAAATCCCATCCTTTCTGTTTTTCAGTCCGTATACCGGATCTCCCAGAAGGGGATGGCCAATGCTCTTCATGTGCACACGGATCTGATGGGTACGACCTGTTTCCAAACGGCACTCCACCAGAGTGGAGTCGGAAAATCGTTCTAAAACCTTATAATGGGTTACCGCCTCCTTACCGTGCTTGTAGGATATGGCTTGTTTTTTTCTATCTTTTTCATCCCGACCTATAGGCGCGGAGATGGTGCCTTCTTCCTCTTTGATTTTTCCAAAAACCAAGGCATGATAGCGTCTTGTGATACTATGCTCTTCTAATTGCTTCGCAAGACTTTGATGGCTTAAGTCATTTTTACAGATTAAAAGAAGACCTGTGGTGTCCTTGTCAATGCGGTGGACGATTCCGGGACGATTCACTCCGTTAATGGAGGAAAGAGAGGCTCCTGCATGGGCTAGGACGGCATTCACCAAAGTGCCGCTGTAATGTCCCGCTGCAGGATGGACCACCATTCCTCTTTCTTTATTAACCACCAAAAGATCATCGTCTTCATAGACTATATCAAGGGGAATGGCTTCCGGAAGGACCTCCGGATCCTTTTGTTCAGGAATAGCAAAGTCTATACGGTCTCCCGCCTTCACCTTTAGGGAAGCCTTGGCCATTTCTCCATTGACAGAAACACAGCCCTCCTGAATACATTTTCCCAGATAGGAACGACTGAAATCATGATCTTTCTGTTCAGACAAATATTTATCCAGACGTTGTCCTTCTTCATCCTTTGCTACTTCCCAAATCATTTCTTCTCCTTTAAGAAGGCAAACTCCTCTTCTTTATAGTAAAAGAAGAATAAAAATAGAAGGAAAAAGCAAGCCCCGGTTACATAGATGTCTGCAAGATTAAAGACGGGAAAATCAATGGGACGAAAATAAATAAAATCCACTACATAGGCTTGTCTTTGCCGATCGATACAATTCCCAATAGCTCCGGAAAATACCAAGAGAAGGGAAAAAAGAAAAGGCAGATACCTTTTCTTTATCGGCGTTTTATGAAAAATAATCAGGACTCCCGCCAGCACAAAGATTGTAATGAGCAGGAAAATAATTTGTTGTCCATGTAGGATACCGAAGGCCGCTCCCGCATTTTCCACATAGAGTAAGGAGAGAATGTTGGGAATCAATTGTATTTCTTTTCCGCTTTTTAAATATTCCACTGCCAATGCCTTGGTCCACTGGTCCAGAAAAATCAACAGGGCACTGCACAGGAAGAAAACGATCCATGATGTTCCTTTTTTACTCATACTTCCTCACTTCTCATATACTGCTTCAATACCTCTTCAATGCGTTCTTTGCTGATGTCCTCTTCAATATAGGGACTGCAAAGCTGATGGAGCAAAACAAATTGGAGATGCTGATTTTTTTGTTTTTTATCCTTGGATAAGGCTTCAAAAATATCTTCATGCTTTAAAGCCTTGCAACGGGTCTCCAAGCCCATATCTTCCATCAGCTCCTGAACCTTTAAAATATCTTCTTTAGCAATATTTTTGCAAAGAGATAGCGCCATCAGACTTCCGAAGGCCACACATTGTCCATGGCTATAAGAAAAATCCGCAACCTTTTCAATGGCATGTCCTAAGCTGTGACCGAAGTTTAAAAACTTTCTGTCCCCATGCTCATAGGGGTCTTTTTCTACAAAATATTTCTTGATACGATTACTTTGATAAATCGTCTCCAAAAGAATTTCAGGATTTCTCTCCTGCAAAGCTTCTTTATGCTCCAATAGGTAAGGCAGATATTTTTCGTTATGAATTAAAGCGTGCTTAATGATTTCTCCCATACCGGAGGCATACTGTACCTTCGGTAAAGATAAAAGACAATGCATGGAGGAATACACCAGCTTAGGCATATGAAAGGCACCGATTAAATTCTTATAATGATAAAAATCCACTCCGGTTTTTCCACCGATGGAAGAATCCACCTGAGCTAAAAGCGTGGTAGGAATCTGAATAAAATCAATTCCCCGGAGATAGCTTGCAGAGGCGAAGCCGGTCATATCTCCTACCACTCCTCCCCCCAGGGCAATCATCATGTCTTTTCTTTCCAATTCCATATCCAAAGCAGCCTGATAGATTTTTTGGATATGCTCTAAATCTTTATACTCTTCTCCTGCCGGAAGTATACATACACTTATAGCGGAAAAAGAGTCCTCTATGGTGTTTTTCAAATCCTCCAAAAAAAGCTTGGCAACCTGGTCGTCGGTTACAATCAGCGCTTTTTTCTTTTTGGAAGATACAGAGTTTAAACGCTCCGGTAATGCCGAAAAATCCTTTTCTAAATAAATACTGTAGATTAATGAATCTTCCTGATAAATGTCTAACTTTCTCATACCAATTCTTCCCCTTAATCTATTACTTAAAAACAAATAAGAATATTAAAGCTTTCTGAGCTTTGCAGAAATCTCGGAAAGACAAAAAAAGGCATACCCCATAGGATATGCCTTAATAAACGAGATTACATATTCAGATGAATGCCGTTATACTCTGCGTTAGAGGAGAATACACTTCCTGCAAAGTCACCGGATAATTCCACATCCTCTGGGCCAGCGATGAAAATATAAGTGGAAATCTTCTTGATATCTCCGCCAATGGCATACACTGTTCCGGAAACAATATCAATAATTCGCTGAGCAATTTCAGTATGAAGGCCTTCCATATTCAATAAAACAGAGGTGCCATCCAAAAGATAATCACTGACGTTGATTGCATCTCCCAAAGAGCTGGGCTTCATCATAACAACCTGCATACTGGCTGATTTAGGCTCTACCTTTTCTTTGGACTTACCAAACAATCGAATCTTCGGTTCAGCAGACTCTTCCTCTTCTCTTCTGGAGAAGAAAGAGCTTCTCTTTGGTGCTGCTTCCTCTTCTTCCTCGTACTCGTCCTCAAAATCATAATCCTGATCTAAGTCATCGTACTCGTCTTCACGATCCAAATTCATTTTCTTCATTAAATTGCTAAAAAAGCTCATATCGATCTCCCAATTTGGTCTAATTAAACAAGATTATTTTACTCAATTTTAAGATATTGTCAAGCTTAAAAAATATCAATTTCCCTGAATATTTTAAGACTGAAATTCAGTTCCCAGATAAAAGCACAGGATCAATAGATAATCTGCCCATCCGTGACCATATTTCCCTGTAAAACAATATGGTCATAAACGGAAATGCCGTTCTTACTGTGGGAATCTACTATCAGATAATCATCATTTTTTTCTATCACTTGAATAGGATGGAAAATCGCATAGCCTCGATTAATATCATAGACACCTTCCAGTGCTTTCCTGGGACCAACCACAAAGGAAGCATTTCCCGACTCCTTTACTAAAACATTTCCGCTTTGGATATCCTGTGCCGAGGGATTGGTTTCAATTTTCAAATAACAATATTGATCATCCGTCATATAAATATCCGTAGGAAGAAATTCTCTACTGCCGTCGGACTTTTGACGATAAAAGCCGCTGCTCTTATCCGGTCCCTGCCTTAAAAATTCCTTTGGGACAATATAAAAGTCTTTATTGACTACAGAAGAAATCGGAATCTTTAATCCGCTTTCTTCCTTTTCCTGCATGGAGAAGGTCACAAAGCGGGAATCCAGAAAGTAGTCCAAATAATCGTCCAGTTTAATGTCTCCGTAGATTTTGCCGTCTTCTCCTCGATACAGAGAAAAACTTCCCTGCAGGTCCATGGAATTTACCGGAAAATGAATATTTACCGTAGTGGTATTCTCCATCTTCTTGGCGTCTCCCTCATCCAAAGGAAATAATATTTCCCACTGGGAGGAAGTAATAATTTTATAAAGAGGATTACCGGCTTCTACACGAACGCCGTTTTGCGCATAATTTACGGAGCTTTGGGCATTTTGCAGAATTTCCGACGTAAGTTTTTCTTTTTGAAAGTCCTCATAACCGTCAATGGTATAAGAGACAATACCCGCGTCCTCCGCATTCATTACGGAATAGGAAATTCCTAACTGGGAAAGGGCCTTCTGTACCGTATTTTCTCCCTCTTCCGTATTAAAAAGGAGGGTATTTTGAAGACTTCCCTGAAGGCTATAAAGCCCGGTGAATTGATTGTTTTGGAAGCTACCTGCAAAGTCCTGCAGACGAAGGCGAATGTCCTCTATCTGTTGCTGTGTAAATTCCCCTAAAAGCTCGGGATGTTCCTGTAAATACTTTTCTAGATTACCGGTTTCATCAATAAAGTACAGCTCTCCACCTTTACTGACTCTTCTTCCGTCCGCTACGGAAAAATGTACATAACCGGATTCTTTGGCGGAATAGCTTTTTTCCTCCCGAAGAATCAAGCCGGTATATTGTTTTTCTCTTACCAGGCTACCCTCTCCCACTTCATAAAAACGAAGGCTTTGTCTTCTGCTGTAGGAAAATACACTAAA
>NZ_DBHIGR010000052.1:0-12842 GCF_057249185.1 Oribacterium sp. | reverse complement strand
AAAACCGTATACTATGCTGACGGTGAGGAGAGAGAGCCAGGGAAGGCAGACGCTTTAGATCGCAGATCCCAAGAATTCGGCTCTTCTTCTATTCAGTGTGAACTCCGGTATGATGGAGAAAAAGTGGCAAGCCTTTATCTGAAAGAGGATAAGGACGGAGACAGAGATAGACAGGAGGCTGCATTAAAGCTTCTTTGCCTCACTCTCGAAGAGTTCGTAAAGGCAGAAAGCAGCGTTGGACGTTTTGAGGAATTTGCAAACCGTCTTTCCGCAGGAATTACCGAAACCCAGAGTTTGGTAAAGGAAATCAGAAAGAGCACCAACGACTTAAAGAGCATTCAGAGCAGACAGAAGATTCTTGCTTTAAATGCAAATATCGAGGCGGCAAGAGCCGGAGAACACGGCAAGGGCTTCGGTGTGGTAGCAGATGAGGTTGGAAGACTTTCCGACTCCAGCTCCGCAGTAAATGAGAAGATTTCTTCTGTAGTTAAGAGAATTGCTGAAGTTGTCAGCAGCTTAAGCGGAGAAGAATTAGAAGAGCAGGCGTAAGGCCTAAGGGAAATACCATCAAAAAAATAATAGTGAAGCGTTTTTTCTTCGAAGGATAGGGAAGAAGGAATAGCTTACAAAACAAAATGTGAAAAAGAAGCGAGGGAAACTTCGCTTCTTTTTTAGTTGTTACATCGGTATGATGTATCTGACAATACAAAGTTATAGATCTATTTTTTGCCATCACCTTCCTTTGGTGTGCAGTGGTTATGGTGACCCAGGCCTTTAAGGACAATGATAAAAAGCATTATGCAGCAATAGCAGTGGCAATGGTTCCTCCCGTTGCCGACTATATGTATAGCCAGATTACAGGAGCACTAAGCCTTGCCAAGCTGCAAACTGCGATTCAAGCCTCCGGCTTTATCCATAGGGCGTATCTTGGGTTCTATCCCACTACGCAATATGCAATAGGCTATCTTGTTATTGCCATCTTAGCCTTTATCTTCCATGCAGGAAGAACGAGCTGGTTTAAGGCAGTGGAAGATTTTGAATACGTATAAAGATAAAGAGATAAAAAGATAAAGAGATAAAAAGATAAAGGGATAAAGAGATAAAGAGATAAAAAGATAAAGGGATAAAGAGATAAAGAGATAAAGAGATAAAGAGATAAAGAGATAAAGAGATAAAGAGATATAAAGTGATATAAAGCGTAAGCAAAAGATATTATTCTTAATAAAGGTCTGAAATCATAGGGTTTGTGTGCCCCGATTTCAGACCTTTTCTATTCTTCATGAATATCCTCTGTAGGAAATGCGCAATATTATTTTAGACAAGTATCATTCGCTTTCTGTGCGGGATCTTGTTTATCTTCCGTAATTTCTCGGACTGCTTACGGCCCAAAGTGGTCCGCCACCGTCGTAGTTCTTCTTTAATTCTCGCATTAGCTGTGCCGGATCCCATTCCTGCTGGGTTTTCTTATAGCTGTTGGGATCTGCGATAGATACGGTACCGTTTGGATTTTGCTTTGTAATAATAACAAAATGTCCACCATTGGTTAATGCACCCTTACCCATCAATGCGACCAGAATATGTCCGCTGTTTAAAAGCTCAGCTACCTTTGCAGGGGTTCTTTCCTGTACCGAATCCACCATTAAATCAAAGGCG
The DNA here is from genome assembly GCF_057249185.1 of Oribacterium sp. Taxonomy (NCBI): domain Bacteria; kingdom Bacillati; phylum Bacillota; class Clostridia; order Lachnospirales; family Lachnospiraceae; genus Oribacterium; species Oribacterium sp. Next base: position 11,189 of record NZ_DBHIGR010000052.1, on the reverse strand, counting down.
GAGAGGGCAGAAGGGATATAGTCATGATAAGAACCGCTTTGAGGAGCATAGAACTTATAATGAGAAGACCATTCCGCCATTTCTTTCGGGGTAATGCTTCCATTTACATTTCCGAAGGAAGACACAATCATTGCTACGGTAGTTGGTCCGCAGCCGTATTTACTGATAGAGTCCTGTCCGCCGTAAAGATATTTTGCCCAATGACTGTCATGCTGGTTATAGTAGGTCATTGGACCCATAGCGGTATCTAAGAACACATTATAATCGTTAAAGGTGGAACTTCCGTAGAACTGGGAAAAAGAATCGGACTTTACGGGAAGACCGCCAACATTGCTGACATCCGCTGCAGATTCCTCCACGGTTTCCGGGGTGTTTAAATCTGCCACAGGCTTTGCGGCATTTGCTGCCACAGCAGTAGTTTCTGCATTTTCAGAGCTTGCTTCCTGGGCAGGAGCAGTACTTTCCTGCACATTGTTCTTTACCGTTTTTTTATTCTGTCCGTCAACAATTTCCGTAATGGTTTCTGTACTTTCTTCTGTTGTAGATTCAGCCTCTGTAGCACCTGTGCTTTCTGCATTTGCTGTAGTTGCTGTAGTTGCTTCTGCAGAACTGCTTTCGTCTGTATTAGCGGAAAATGCAGTGGAGTCGGAACCTCCCTGACCGCCACCGGTGTTATTATTGTCGGCACTTCCCTCAGCAGGTACGGCTCTGTCTCCGCTACCTTCTCCGTCATTTACTGCGCCGGCAATTTCATTTTCCCCTAATACGGCAGGTGCCTGCTCATAATTTCCGTTATAAAAAACCTCTTGAAAACGACTTTCAGCGGTGAGAGTGCTTTTCTTATGTGCTTGCTCCTGCTTTTTTTCCGTTACATATCCCTGATAGGCAATGGCCGAAAAGCTGACTGCCATCACGGAAAGAGATGCGGCCGCTGCGATTCCAAGCTGCTGGGCACTGGCTGCCCCTAATTTACTTAATCCTGTTCCGATGAACCCCATGTTATCTCCCTAAATATATACAAATCATCCTAAAAATTTCCAAAAAAATCATGGCCTCCCGGTTCAGGAGGAACATTCTATACTTATGTATCGGCAAAAAAAGAACAGGCTATAAAGAGAAAGCCTGTTCTTTTTGATTGTAAATATTAATATTTAACAAACAAAATAAGGGGGATTGTGCTTTGATTCCTCTGTAGAATTCTACAGAGAAATTTCACCGTGAAATTCTGTAAGGCTGATGATAGAGCCATCTTGTAACGCTAATGCTAAAACTCTTTTTAAACGTCTACTAATCTGTATTAGCTGAACCGTAGCCTTTGGAGTAGATATTGAGGAATCTGTTCCAGATTTCCCTGCTGGCTTACAGCCCCCAGCTTGTAGGCTTCCATGGGCATTCCATAGACCACAGAGCTTTTTTCATCCTGTCCCAGAGTATAAGCACCTTGCTCGTGCATAGCCAAAAGCCCTTTTGCACCATCCTTTCCCATGCCTGTCAGTAAAATGCCGATGGCGGAAGCCTCATATTGCTCAGCAACGGAGTGGAAGAGTACATCTACAGAAGGACAATGCCCTGAAACCTTCTCTTCCTCGGTGCAGGAAACTCTGGCTCCTAAAACATCCTTGTGAACTCGCATTTGCAGACCTCCGGGAGCAATAAGACAAAGTCCCGAATAGAGCTCGTCTCCATCCTTTGCTTCCCGCACCTCCATGGCGCATAGACGATTCAAACGCTCTGCATACATTTCCGTAAAAACAGGAGGCATATGCTGGGTAATGACGATAGGCGGCAGATTTCCCGGCAACTCCTTTAATACGGCAAGCAGCGCTTCGGTTCCTCCTGTAGAGGCGCCCATAGCAATCAATTCAATATGCTGTTTCTGATCCTGATACTCCATTTTCTTCCCCACAAAATAAATATTCTGTGGGTAGTATAGCACGAATTAACACTTTTATCAGCTAGGAAAGAGTGCATTGATTAAATGGCAGAAAGAAGGTTATAAATCAACGTCTTTTAATATAATGTCAAGCATTTGACGCGGTGTAACAACATAGGATTTATTTGGGAAATGTTTGATATTGCCGGTGACAAGCCATGTATTACTTTGCTTACGTTGCTCCATGACAACCTCATAAAATATCACATCTTTAGGATCCGGCAGTAAAATATTTATTGGACTTGAATCAATATAGAGCCCTTTCAAACGAAAAGTTTGAATAATGTCATTGATGATTTCTTTACTGAAATGAAATTTTGGTCGAGAAAGAACACTTAGATATTCTGATTCTATCTCATTGTTCAAAACTGGTGTAATCATATCCGTAAATACTAGCTCTAAAAGACTACCGGGAATCGAGTGATACTTTAAGAGAGCAGATACGAGAACATTTGTATCAATTACCGCAAAATATTTCATAACTTACTTACTTTCTTGCCTCAGCAATTTCTGCGTTAATCTCTTCAAGAGTCATATCGGAGATACCGTATTCTTCAGCAATTTTGCTGGCTTTTTTCAGGGCATTAATGCCGGGATTGTTTTCAGGACGGATGTTCATACTGAAAGGAATTCCATTTTCTTGATTAAGTCTAGCCATACACATTCGAAGATATGCAGGTAGAGATAGTCCTAACTTATCTAAGATTTGTATTGATTTTAGTTTTTCTGTATCCTCTGTTCGAAACTGTACTAATGTACTAGCCATGATTTTACCTCCATAGAAATTAGAATTTACTAATCTCTATATTATAGGATTTAAAATGCAAATGCAATCGAATGATTACATTGTAGGATTTTTGTTGCCTATTAATCAAAGCTAAAGAGAATTATATATCTTTTTCAAGTCACGTTTACAAACTTTATTCAACGAAAGTTAGTAAACGTTTAAAGCCCGAACTCCTTCAGGAGCTTGTCCCGATATGCTTCATCGTAAGAAACTCTCTTAAGATCATCCATACGTCCTGCATTCAGTAAATGACCTACCAAAAGAGCGAGACGATTTTGTCCTTTCTCCAATCCCTTTTCGAGGCCTTGTTGTAAGCCCTGTTGTATTCCTTGTGCTAGACCTTTTTCTATTCCCTTCTCTATACCTTCTTCTATCGCTTTTTTTCTATACTTCTCTAATAAAACATTCATCTTCTTTTCTCCTTCCCTATCTAATTTACCTTCTTTTAATGAAGCTACTCTATGAGACAAAACTTCTGACTGAATTTCTTTGGGATTGGCTTCTTTAAAGTCTTTAGCCAGTTTTCCTAATGCGTTGTCATCTTGCCTTGCCGTGTTGAAATAAAGGATATGAGAACCATCTTTAAACAAATTTCCGGACTTTCTAATAACTCTTTCAATCTGGTACAGCTGTTCTCCCTCACCCAATACATCTTTATCTGTAATAAATATAACATAGCTTTCCGGTAATTTGGAAAACTTTTCTCCCTTCTTAAGGGTATGTGTGTCCATTAGAGCGGCATGATAACGCGCCCTTTTAGGAATTGCCCCGGCAGATGAATTTTGCACTTCAATGTTATAGAGCAAGCCTTTTTCATCAGTGCAAAGGCAATCCAAGACCAGTGCTCTTCCATGCAGATTTGGTAGCCTCTTTTGAAGTCTTTGCTCCTTTAACTTTAAGGAAGATTTGTCCAGAATCGTTTGCAGAATATACTCCGTACAAGCCTGTTCTTCCAGAACCACTTGCATAAAGAGGTCATCCATCAAAGTAAGAGATGCGATGATTTTTTTCTTTTCCAGAGCATCCAACTTTTTTCTTGTACTCTTTGATTTACCTTCTGAACGAGCGGATTTTTTAACCTTAGCATTAGTAGAATTTGTTTTTTTCATAAGTCACCTATAGATAATTTGGATAATAGAAATTGATAGAGAGGTAAATTGAATTTTTAGAAAAGATGAATGGAAACGAGAATATTGCAGTTAAGATTTCAAGTTAAGTTTAGGCTTTAGGAATAAAAACACTTGAATTTTATTGCATTCTATCTTACTACCAATTTAGCAAAACTCCTATACTCCACATTCGGATATTATCCGTATATTGATAATATAGAGTATAGTTGATAAAAGAGCGCTGCCAATCCTCACCCTTTGGCTTATTCGATAGCTTAGGAGCACTGACTATTCTCACTCTTGCTCATAATCGAAAGTCTAGAAGTACTGCTTACCCTAACCTTTGTCCATAACTAAAAGCCAAGAGCATTGCTCATCCTTACCTTCGCTTATATTCGAGAACTCAGGAAGGAACACCGTCTATCCCCTATCCTCAAGGTAATCTGAGCCCCTCGGTACTTAACAAAAGCGAGCGAAGCGAAGCTTGCGTTTAGTACCGCTAGTCGGGCGAAGTTAGCGGGAGCGTGCCTTGAGGGGAGGGGATAGACGGTGTTCCGATGTATCGAAGAAAAGCAATACTCTTGCATTTAGTACCGCTAGTCGGGGCGAACTTAGCGGGAGCGTGCCTTGGGGCTAGGAGATAGGCAGTGCTCCGAAACGTCGTATATAAGCAGTGCCCATTAAAAAGACAATAAAAAAGCATATCTCCATCCAAAGATAGAAGATATGCTTTATCACTTTATTCGCGTTGTTGATCGTTCTACTTGTTAAGCACTTTCCTTTGCTTCCTATTTTTCATCCCTCCGATAAATCGCGGGCTTCACATAGGTATAAGGGCAAGTGGCTTTTGTCAGTCCCTCGGAGTGTCCGATAAAGAGGTGTCCTCCGGGATAAGTCACGTCGTAGAAACGCTTTACCAAGGCATCCTTTGTAGGCTGGTCAAAGTAAATCATAACATTCCGACAAAAGATTAAATCAAAGTCTCTTTTAAACTTGATGGGAGACATGAGATTAAAGGGGCGGAAGATAACATTTCTTCGAAGCTCCTCGCTGACGGTGTAGTAACCGTCTTCAATGGGAACAAAATACTTGTTTTTCCAGCTTTTCGGAAGCTTTTCCAAGCTTTCCGGAAGATACTTGGGGTTTTCCGCCTTGGATAAGACATTTTGAGAAATGTCTGTAGCCAGAATACGAGTGTCCCAGTTTCCCCCTAACTTTCCAAAGTACTCTAAGAGATACATGGAAATGTTATAGGGCTCTTCTCCGGAAGAGCAACCGGCGCTCCAGATGGAGAGCACCCGGTCATTCTTGTGTTTTTCTGCCAACTGGGGCATCACCACATTTTCCAGATAATCAAAGTGAGATTCCTCTCGCATAAAGTAGGTATAGTTTGTGGTGAGCTTATTCAGCAGGGTAGTCATCATATCCTGGTCCTGTTTTTGGATAATGTCATTCACATAATCGTGAAAGTCCGTATATCCCCGGCTCTCCAGGATAGAAGAGAGACGGCTTACAATCAAAGGCTTTTTACGCTTTAGATCAATGCCGAATTTCTCCTGCATAAAGGTATAAAGCCGCTTAAAGTCCTCATCAGATAAATCGTTCATAAAATCCCTCTTATACTACTTCAGAAGTAGAGGAGGATTGCACTAAGGAAGCTGCGTCAAAGGACATAGCAACTTCTCCGCTATCTAAAGTAAGCATGCCGTTGCAAAGCTTCTGACGATTCCGTAAAGGAATAGGCTGTACTTCGCTGGTGTCAATGTCGATAACCTGACGTACCTTATCTACGATGATACCGATAGGTACGGAATCAATGTTTAATACGATAATGCAGGTCTTAGAGGTATATTCCTCAGCTTCTCTGTCCATCAGTAAACGAATGTCTACAACCGGAAGGATAGAACCTCTTAAGTTGATGATTCCCTTTACATAGTGGGGAACCATGGGAAGAGCAGTGATGCTATGGTCATTGATGATTTCAATGACATAGCTTGTGCTCATATACATTACCAATCCGCCGGATTCGAAGGTTAAGCAACGCTCTGCATCGGTTAAATCTTTCTCGTCCTGCTTGTTTTCTTGACTTTCAACTTCTTCTAATAATTCTTCTTGCATCAATTCTTCTGCCATGCTGCTTCCCTCCTTAAATGTTTTCAATGGCTTGAGAGTACAAGCCTAGCACGTCTAAGATGATACAAATGTTTCCATCACCTAAGATGGAGCAACCATTAATACCACTGGACTTTAAGTCATACGCATTGAAGTAAGCGGGGAGTGGCTTTACCACAACCTGCTGTTCTCCGATTAAGTCATCTACGAATAGGCAGCAAGACTTGTCTCCGGCCTCTACCCAGATGAGAACACCGTCCTGTAACTCGGTGTATTTTCCTTCGATGCCGTAGAAATTGTTCAGGCGAATGATAGGATAGAAAACATCCATTCTCTTTACCATCTCATTTCCGTTCTCGTCAAATACGACTTCGGAATCATCTACCTTGAAGGACTGACGAATATTTACGATAGGAATGGTGAAGATGGTATCTCCAACATTTACCTTCATACCGTCCATAATAGCCAGTGTAAGAGGAATCTTCATGGTGAAGGTTGAACCCTTACCGATTTCACTGGAAATGCTGATGGTTCCACCAACAGACTCCAGATTCTTCTTTACTACGTCCATACCAACGCCTCGACCGGAGAACTCGGTTACTGCGGTATTGGTGGAGAAGCCGGGAAGCATAATCAAGCCCAAAGCTTCTTTCTTGCTGTATTCGGAACGAGGCTTGTAAAGAATTCCCTTTTCCTCGGCCTTGTCCAAAAGCTTTTCCGGATCCATTCCGTAACCGTCATCCTGAACGGTAATGATAACTTCGGAAGAAGTGTGAGAAGCGGAGAGGATTAACTCACCCTGAGAATCCTTACCTGCTGCGATACGCTCTTCCTTGGTTTCCTCGATACCGTGGTCCATACTGTTACGGACAATGTGCATCAAAGGATCCTGAATGCTATCTACGATTGTCTTATCCACTTCGGTATCCTCACCGATGATGGTAAGCTTAACGTCTTTTCCAAGCTTTTGCTTCATATCACGAACGATACGGTTCATCTTCTGGAAAACACCGGAGATGGACACCATTCGTAAGCTCATGGCGATATCCTGAAGATCGTCTGTTAACTTACGAAGCTGTCTTGCAGACTTCATGAAGTTGTCCAGACTTTCCTGAGGCAGCATACGAAGAACAGGAGAGGAGGTTACCATAGATTCGGTAATAACAATTTCTCCTACCAGGTCGTTTAAGCTGTCCAGCTTCTGCAGGTTTACGGAAATCAAGCTCTGCTTTACAGGTGCTGCAGCCTTTTGCTGTGCAGTCTGCTGAGCCGCTGCAGGCTCTTTACTTGCCTTTGGTGCGGAACTGCTTTCTGCATTTGCGCTCTTAACCTCAGCCTTTGCCTCAGCCTTTGTTGCCTCTACCGGCTCATAGGAGAGGATATGGCTCTGCTCCCGTAAGATTTTCTCACCCTTTTCGCAGTCCTCGTCACTATCGAAGGCAAGGAAAAATCCTTCATCGATAATGGTTTGTGCTGTTTCCGGATTGCTATCCATATCTGCAGGATAATAACGGAACTCTAAGTCAAATTCCTTGATTGCATTTACAATCATAAAGGCACGAAGATTTTCCATGCCGATTCCTTCATCTAAGAAGACATGAATGAATTTCTTAGCCTTATCGTCCTTCGGAAGATTGCGATTCTCACCGGAAGCCTTTGTGCTGTCTGCCGCTTCTACAACAGGAGCGGAGTCAGCAGGAGCTTTTCCGGAAATCTTTGCCAAGAAAGCATTGATGGAACCTGCAAATTCTTCAACATTGTTATCCAACTCTTCGCCGGCCTTTACCTTCTCCAGTCCGCTACGAAGAAAATCCTCAGAACGGAACATTAAGTCGAAAAGTTCACTTTTCTGGTCTCCGCTTAAAGAATCAATTCCCTTATCACGAATAAAGAAGAACATGTCTTCAATATGGTGAGCGATATTGGAGAGAGGAGTGAACTCCATCATGGCACTGGAACCCTTAATGGTGTGCATGATTCGGAAAATTTCATTTACGTCATCTGTGGAGAAATCCCCTACCTTTTCGTCTGCGATAAGCATTTCGTCCAACTTATCCAGGAGCGCTTCCGTCTCCAAGAGATAGGTGTCCAGCATTCCTTCCATTGTACTATCCATAGTTTTACCACCTTTTCCTATTTACTAAACTGTGTTCTGTTTCACAGCAGTATCCTCGTTATCTATCGGCAAAATCCCTACTGCCATAAGGCAAAGTTGGAAAATGCCGAAAAAAAACACTGCCCTTTCGGCAGTGCTTCTATACCCATTTCCTCCATAAAAGGGAGAAAAACTCAGTATTCCAGAAAAGTTCGGAAGCATCCTTTCTTCCTGAAATCGTCATTTTCCTCTTCCTATCATCCTATGGAAAAGGGGCTAGAAGCTCTTCGCTGCTGCCATAAGTCTTCTTAAGTCATTGTTTACAGAGTTTACCATATACTGGTAAGCATAGGTGGTTTTAACAAGCTCCACCTGTTCCTGATCCATGTCCACGTTATTTCCATCTAGTCGACTGGATTCGTTTTTTGTGCTGTGAATTCTTGCCCTCTGGGACTGTATTGCATTCCCGATGGCGACCTTTTTTCGTCCACCCTGCTCCGCAGTAGAAATGCGGTGGAGAAGTTCATTCTCAAAAGTGAGATATTTTGACTTGTAATTCGGCGTATCCACATTGGCGATATTGTTCACCGTAAGATTCTGCCGTCCCCAGAGTAAATCCAGGGTCTTCTCCGTGAGGGCTACTCCATTTCCATAAAATAATGACATAGCTATCCTTTCTCTCTGTTTTTTAGCTCAACACAATATCGGACAGTTTTGCTTTTTTATAAGAGAAAAGCAGATTTTTCTTTTTGCTTTTTTTAGAATTGTGTCTTCGCACTTCCTGTTTTCGTGTTGTGCTTTTTTTGGCCTTATTATCCCTTAGCGGAATTTGAAAATCTTTCCATATAATAAGAAGAAAGTTTTTTGCATAATAGCATTTTCAGAAAGAAAGTACAAGAAAGCTTCCGGAATCTTTTTCACTGACTTCTTAAAAGTTTTTAACTGCCTCCTTGCATCTTTTCAGCTGCCTAGGGAAATTCTTTGATAAAATGCTAATTTCCTTATATAAGTATGGGCTACGCCGATGAACCTATGAGCTTTATAAAATCGACAATAAAAATAGGAGTTCGAAATTCAAGGAGGAATGAAAGCGTGAAGAAAAAGCAAGAAATGAAGGGTTCTTTATTGGAGAACCTTGGGTTAGGGCAGAAAATGTCATTGATTATCGGTGGGCTGACCTTTGTACTGCTGCTCTGCTTACTGTATTTTTTGTTGCATAGTTTTAGATTGTCTATGAACAAAAAGGTAGATGCCAGCATGGCGGAAAGGGCAGAGCAGGCTTCCTATACCCTGGATAACTTAATGACCAAGCTGAATGCCACAGCCGATAATATTGAGGAAAGTATCAGCTTCGTGTTTGACCAGCATGATGAGGTGGGAGGCGTTCCCGGTAATCCCTGGACCATTAACGATGAGGATGGGAATCCCCAGAGCATTACCCCTATGGAAAATGTAGCTTTTCGAAGCCGTGTGGTAAATGCTTACCTTCCTGCTTCCCGTTACAATGCGGAGGTAGTGATTTTAAATGCGCTGTATGCAAACCTTAAGACGGAACCGAATCTGGCAGATATCGGTATTTTATTTGAGCCGAATGCATTTTATCAGGGGATAGAGAATTACGCCCCTATTCTTTCCCAAGAAGATCTGGATAAAAGAGCGATTACCAACCATCCTTATTCCAATTATCAGGATGAAATATATTATAAGGCGGTAAAGGAAAAGGGATCTACCTTTATTACACCGGTTTACGGAGATATTACAAAGCCGGAAGAGAGAATGTTTGCGATTTATCATCCTATTATGAAGGACAATCAGTTTTTGGGAAGCATTCTTTTGGATGTGAAGGAAGATATATTACTCACGGCAAGCAAGACCGATGAAGATTATTCTTCCATGTTTGTAAACATTATTGATGGGGAAGGTTTAATTCACAGTAAGAAAGAAACAGTAAATGGAAAGACTTTAAAGGAGCTTCTTCCGGAGAAGGCAAGCACGGCCATTACCGAAAAGATGGAGTCTAAGGAAGCCTTTGCTCTTAATATTGTGAATGAGCATGGACAGCTAAGAAGAGAGTACTATTACCCCATTGACATGGAAGGCAGCACCTGGTGGACCAGACTCAGTATTTCTCACCAGGATTATAGTAAGGAAGTGGACAGATTAAGAAATGTTGGAATTGTAGCAGGATTTAGCACGGTATTTGTTCTTGCATTTGCATGCGCCCTGTTGATTGGCTATTTCTTAAAGCCCCTGCAGAAGGTGGTAGAGGTAGGAGAAAAATTATCCGTAGGGGATTTTGACATGAATCTTTCCTATAAGAGCAAGGACGAAATCGGAAAATTAATGCATTCCATGGGGGATGTAGTTTCCAGAATTCGTTCCATTATCGGAGACCTTTCCGAAAAATTAAATCAACTTGCCCAAGGAAACTTCAATGTGGAAATGAATAATGCGGAGTACTACAGCGGAGCATATCGTCCACTGTTTGATTCCATTCAAAATATTTCCACAGATCTTTCCGGTACTATGGCAGAGATTCAGCAGAGTGCGGTACAGGTAAATTCCGGTGCGGAGCAGGTGAGCTCCGGTGCTCAGGGACTTTCTCAGGGTGCTACAGAGCAGGCTTCTTCCATCGAAGAATTAAGTGCCACTATGAATGATATATCCGCAAAGATTAAAGAAACAGCTGAAACTACAAGAGAGGCTTCCCGTCTTTCCAATATGGCAGGTCAGTCTGTTATGGTAAGTAACGAAAAAATGAGAGAAATGTCTTTAGCTATGGAAGAGATTACTGAAAAGTCTCAGGAAATTAGTAAGATTATTAAGACTATTGATGATATTGCCTTCCAGACCAATATTCTATCCTTGAATGCGGCTATTGAGGCGGCTAGAGCAGGAGCAGCAGGAAAGGGCTTTGCAGTAGTAGCGGATGAGGTAGGTAACCTTGCTCAGAAATCTGCAAAGGCAGCACAAAACACCTCTTCTTTGATTGAAGAAACTATTGAAGCGGTAAACAAGGGAGTTCGTATTTCTGAAGAAACTGCAGAATCCTTGACAGAGGTAGTAACCCGTGCCGGGAAGATCAATGATTTAATTGATATAGCAAGTAGCGCATCAGAAGAGCAGGCTAGAGGTGTTAGCCAGCTTAGTGTG
>NZ_DBHIGR010000051.1:0-12927 GCF_057249185.1 Oribacterium sp. | reverse complement strand
TTTTATCAAGGTGTATTTTTGAAGCTCGTTAACTGACAATAAGTTTACTCCATCATGACTTGCTGCTTACATTGACAGAAAATCAAGAATACTCTATCATATTTCTGATTCCTTAAGAAGAAATAACGAGTTTCAGATGAGGTGAATATGATTCGTATAGCCATTGATGCCATGGGAGGGGACTTAGCGCCTGCTGCCATTGTAAAAGGGGCAATTGACAGCCTTTCTTCCTGCCCAAATACCAAGCTTCTTCTCTATGGAGAGGAGAAAGCCATTCAGGAAGAATGTGCCAAATACCAATATGATAAAGAAAGAATTGAGATTATTCCCTGTAGCGAGAATATCAGTTTGCATGAGTCTCCGGTTATGGCCATTCGGAGAAAAAAGGACTCCAGCATTGTTAGGGGAATGAAGGCGGTAAAGGATGGAGAGGCGGAGGCCTTTCTATCTGCCGGTTCCACCGGAGCGATTTTAGCCGGAGGACAGCTGATTGTAGGAAGAGAAAAGGGGGTATTGCGTCCTCCCCTTGCGGCTTTAATGCCTACAAGACAGGGGGTAACTCTACTTACTGACTGCGGCGCCAATGTGGATGCCCATCCGGAGTGGCTGGTACAGTTTGCCAAGATGGGTGCTATCTATATGAAGGAAATGCTGGGCGTTCCCTCCCCAACAGTAGGCCTAGTAAATATCGGTGCGGAAGAAGAAAAGGGAAATGCTCTGGTGAAAGCTGCCATGGAGAAGTGTAAGGAGGAAAAGGACTTAAACTTTATCGGCTCCGTGGAGGCCAGAGATATTGTGGAAGGAAACTGTTCCGTAGTGGTGGCAGACGCCTTTGTGGGAAATGTGGTTTTGAAAATGTACGAGGGGGTAGGAAAGATGCTTCTTTCCGAAATTAAGTCCGGCATTAAAGAGGGTGGCCCTCTTTCTTTGGTAGGCGGTGCTTTGATTTCTTCTGCCCTGCGAAAGAGAATGACAAAATTTGATGCCAAAAGCTACGGTGGAGCTCCTATTTTAGGACTAAAGGGCTTAGTGGTTAAAGTTCACGGCAATACAGACGGAGTAGAGATTACTACAGCCATTCGACAGGCCAAGGAATTTGCAGAAAAAGGCCTAACCAAAAAAATTGCGGCTGCTTTAGACTTCTCTGATAAAGAAGAGGAAAGAAGCGAAGAATAGATTAAAGAGGACAATAGTCCTATAGCGTTTTCATTTTCCATACAAGTAGTGATGATATGAGAATATTGTAGAGCATAGATGATAGAAAGGACAGTACTATGGAATTAGATAAGTTAAAAGAAATCATTGCCAGAGAATTGCAGCATGTAAAGAAAGAGGAGATTACGGAAGATTCTCGTTTTGTAGAGGATTTAAATGCAGATTCTCTGGATATTGTACAGATTATCATGGGAATCGAAGAAGAGTTCGGTATTGAAATTCCCGAAGAGGCAAGCTTTCAGATTAAGACCGTTGGTGAAGCACACAAAGCTATTTTAAAGGCTTTAGGAAAATAAAAATGATGGAAAACATGGGCAGTACGCCGTCTCTTACCAAGCTGGAAGAGGATTTGGGGTACCACTTTCAAGATCAAAAGCTCTTATTGCACGCCTTAACCCACCCTTCCTATTCCAATGAGATGGGGCATCCCAAGGAAGCCTCCAACCAAAGGCTGGAATTTCTTGGGGATGCGGTGTTGGAGCTGGTTTCCAGTACCCTTCTTTACCATAAGAAACCGGTGATTCAGGAAGGAAGGATGACCAAGCTTCGGGCGGCATTGGTATGTGAATCGGCTTTGGCTGTGGTGGCAAAATCGCTACAGCTTTCTTCTTATCTTCTTTTAGGAAAGGGAGAGGAAAGAGAGGGGATTCAATTTCGGGATTCCGTCTTATCCGATGCATTGGAAGCGGTGATTGGTGCCATTTATCTTGACGGCGGTATGGAAAAGGCGGAAGGCTTTGTTCGGGGAAAGGTTTTATCCGATATTGAGCATAAAACCCTCTTCCAGGATGCGAAAACCATGTTGCAGGAGTATTGTACGGCGAAGCATTATCCTCTGGAGTATGATTTATTGGAGGAAAGTGGTCCCTTTCATCAGCGTTTTTACAAGGTGTCCGTAAAGGTAAATGAAGAGGTGTACGGTATCGGAGAGGGAAGCTCCAAAAAGAAGGCAGAGCAGGCGGCTGCCTATTTTGCATTAGAAAAAATAAAGGTGGAAACAGGGGATGTATTTAAAGTCTATTGAAATTCAAGGATTTAAGTCCTTTGCCAATAAAACTGTTTTGGATTTTTCTCCCGGTATTACCGGGATCGTGGGGCCTAACGGCTCCGGAAAATCCAATATTTCTGATGCGGTTCGTTGGGTTTTGGGAGAACAGAAGGTAAAACAGCTACGTGGAAATTCCATGCAGGATGTTATTTTCTCCGGAACAGCCCTAAGGAGAGCCCAGGGCTATGCCTATGTGAGCATGTGCTTTGACAATGCGGATCATGCTCTAAATCTTCCCTATGAGGAAATCACCGTCAGCAGAAGATTGTACCGCTCGGGAGAATCGGAATATCGCTTAAATGATGCGGAATGCCGTTTAAAGGATATTCACGAGCTTTTTTATGATACCGGAATCGGAAAGGAAGGCTATTCCTTAATCGGACAGGGACAGATTGATAAAATTCTTTCCGGAAAAGCGGAAGAGCGAAGAGCCCTTTTTGACGAGGCGGTGGGAATTGTTAAGTTCAAAAGAAGAAAGGACATTTCCCAGAAAAAGCTGGAAGAAGAGCAGGCTAATATGGAGCGTATTCAGGATATCCTGTCAGAGCTGGAAAAGCAGCTGGCCCCATTGGAGAGACAGTCCGGAAAAGCAAAGAATTACTTACAGCTTAGGGATAAGCTCTTACTTTATGAAGCCAATCTTTTCCTTCTGGAAATGAAGGAGGCGGAGAAGGGCTTAGAGGAATTAGCGGAAAAAATCGAGAATTTAAGCTATTTTCAAAAGGAAGAGGAAGAGAAACAAAATCGTTTGACCCAGGCCTTTTTAGAAATGGAAAGGGAGGGAGAAGCCTTAGAAGCGGAGGAACAGAGGATTCGACAGCGGGAAGAACAGTATCTGTCGGAAAAGGCGGAGATAGAACGCCGGATTTCTCAGCTTCGAGAGGATATTTCCGGAAAAGAAAGCAGTAAAAAGCATTTTCAGGATCAAATTGAAAAGTTAAAGGAAGAAAGTAGTCAGCTTCTCGGGAAAATGGAGGATTTGGCGGCTACTTTATTTGCTATGCAGGAACAGTTTTCCTCCCTGCTTCCCTTTAGTAAGGATAAGGCAGAGGTACAGCTGGATGTGGATTTTATCCGTTCCACCATTAAGGAAGCGGAAATGACCATACAAAATTGCTTTGGAAACAATTTTGCCTTTGAAGAAGCTCCAAAGCTTTCAGGGGAAGAGGAAGAAAATCTTGGGGAGCAGTTTTTAGCCTTTCAGGAAAAAGAGGAGGAGCTGAAAAAAGCCCGGGAAAAATTTCAGTCTTTACTCCAAAGTATGCAGGGGCTCTCCCGGGAATTGCAGGAAAAAAGACAGGAGCTGGAATCCGAAAAGAGTCGTTTGGCTGCTCAGGAGAGGGCGGTGGAAAATCAAAGCCTTCGCCTTGAGAATCTGGAAAATCTTGCAGAGCGTTATGAGGGCTTCGGTAATGCGGTTCGCTTCTGTATGAGAGAAAAGGCTAGGGAAAAAGGCCTGATCGGCGTGGTGGCGGAGCTGATATCCGTTCCCAAAGATTATGAATTAGCCCTGGAAACAGTCCTGGGTTCCGGTCTTCAACAGTTGGTTTGTGAAGATGAAGGCACTGCAAAACGACTGATCGAAAAGTTAAAAAGGGAGAGACAGGGTAGAGCCAGCTTCCTTCCATTGCCTTCCCTTAGAAAAAACAGGGATGAAAAATATGACAGCTTAAAGAAGGAAGCGGGAGTGATCGGGGTATTTGCAGATCTGATTAAGGTTCCGGATTCTTGTAAAGGCTTGGAGAACTACCTTTTGTCCAGAGTGCTTTTGGTAAGAAGCATGGAGGAGGCTCTTAGATTAGAAAAGAAATATCATCACAGCCTAAGGATAGTTACCCTGGAAGGAGAGCTTTTACAGGCAGGGGGAGCTATTTCCGGCGGTGCCTATAAAAACAATTCCTCTCTTATGGGAAGAAAAAGAGAGATGGAAGAGCTTAAGGAGGGTATTGAGAAGGGAAAGGAAGCCTGCAACACTCTTCGGAAGTCTGTAGAGGAGAAGATGAAGGCCTGCAATAGGCTGGAACAGGAGCTCTCCGCAAAAGAAGAAGAACGGCATCAACAAGAAAAGGGTATTTCCGAGCTGGAGCTTATGCTTCAAGCAAAGATGCAGTTGGAGTATCAAACCCTGTCCACCAAGACGGATTTTCTGACAGAGCAGATGCATGGCTACAGCGATGCTTTGGAAAAGCTTTTTGCCGAGCAATTTGATCTGGAGGAGGCGGAAAAGCAGTCAAAGGAATCCGTACTGCATCAGGAGGAGGAAATCCAAAAATTGCAAGAAAAGCTTTCTTTGGGAGAAAAAGCATTTTCCGATAGAAAGGAAAGTCTGCAAAGAATTCAGGAGCAGAAGCAAAAGATTGCCGAAAAACAAAAGGCATACTTTGCGGAAAAAGAGAAGTTTGCAGAGGCTCAGTTAAATCAGGAAAAGGAAGCTCTTCGTTTAGAAAATCAAAAGGAAAAATTAGAGGAGCAAAGCGCCAAGTCTGCCCAGTATATTTTGGAAGAGTACGGATTACAGTTCTCCGAGGTGAAACAGTATTATCGGGAGGAGCTTAGCGAAGATCCTGCGCTTTCCAAGGAAATTCAGGAGATGAAGGGAAATATCAGGAGCCTTGGCCCCATAAATCTTGACAGTATTCAGCAATTTGAAGAGGTTTCGGAGCGTTACAGCTTTCTGCATCAGCAGGTGGAGGATCTTCTTACTTCCGAAAAATCTTTGCAGGAGATTATCGCCGACCTGGATCGAGGGATGCGGAAGCAGTTCCATGAAAATTTCTCCAAGATTCAAGTGGAGTTTAACAAGGTTTTCCGGGTTCTCTTCGGAGGAGGACAGGGAAGACTGGAAATGGAAGAGGGAGAGGATGTACTGGAAAGCGGCATTCGTATTGTGGCGGAGCCTCCCGGAAAGAAGTTACAAAATATGATGCAGCTCTCCGGAGGAGAAAAGGCGCTTACCGCTATTTCCCTGCTTTTTGCCTTGCAAAGTCTGAAGCCTTCTCCCTTCTGTCTGTTGGATGAGATAGAGGCGGCACTGGATGATTCCAATGTGGTACGCTTTGCGGAGTATTTGCATCATTTGATTAAGAACACCCAGTTTATTGTCATTACCCATAGAAGAGGGACTATGGAAAGGGCAGACAGACTTTTCGGTGTTACCATGCAGGAAAAGGGTATCTCTACCCTGGTATCTGTTGACCTGGTAGAAGACCAGCTGCAATAAGGAGGCGTCATGGCAAATTTTTTTACCAAAATACTGAATAATATTTTTCAATCCAATGAGGTAGCTGATGAGGCCTTTTATGAAGAGCTGGAAGAGGCCATGATTCTCAGTGATGTTTCCTATAGCAGCTGCATGCGTATTATTGATGCGGTAAAGCATGAGGCCAATCAGCGGGGAGTAAATCTGACCCGGGATGTGCAAAAGATTCTAAAGGACTATATCTTGGATCTGATGATGGTGGAGGAAGGCTATTACGCCTTTGAGCAGGAGAAAAGCATTATCTCCGTCATCGGCGTAAATGGTGTAGGAAAAACCACCTCTATCGGAAAGCTGGCCTATCATTTAAAGAAAAAAGGAAAGAAGGTTATCCTTGCGGCGGCGGATACCTTCCGTGCCGGAGCCATTGAACAGCTGGTGGAATGGGGGAATCGTGTAGGGGTGGATGTTATTCACCAAAAGGAAGGTTCCGACCCCGCGGCGGTAGTTTTTGATGCTCTTCAGTCCTTTAAGGCAAAAAATGCGGATGTTTTGATTATTGATACCGCAGGTAGACTGCACAATAAGAAAAACCTGATGCAGGAGCTTGGAAAAATCAACCGCATCATCGACCGGGAATTTGCGGAAGGCTATAGAGAAACCCTGGTGGTTTTGGATGCCACCACAGGCCAGAACGCCATGAGCCAGGCAAAGCTTTTTAAAGAATGCAGCCAGGTAACCGGTGTAATCTTAAGTAAGATGGACTCCACCGCGAAAGGCGGTATGGCTCTATCCATACAGGCCGAACTGGGCCTTCCAGTAAAATACATGGGCACCGGGGAAAAAGTGGAGAACCTCCAGCGCTTCGATGCCAAGAAGTACGTAGAGGACATTTTTGACCTGCATTAAGGTAAAGGGGCAGTAATCCTTTGTAATGGTATATATGCAGTATAGGTCTGAAAGTGGGGCACGCTCTCGCTAACCTCGCCTCGTAGCAGTACTAACTTCAAGCTTCGCTTTCAGTAAGTACTGACGGGCTCAGATTACCCCTTTTTTCAGACCTATACTGCATATATAAATTCTATTACACGAAATATTACAGCCCTTTGCTTTTATGCTGTCAACAAAAAAGCTTGACAGTAGGTAACTTTTTTGTTATTTTACTATATCGTGAGGTGAAGTATGGAAGCTTTTGTGGAAAAGGGAAACCTGTTTTTGCTGTATTCCGGCCTGTTAAAGGAGAAGCAAAGACAGATTTATGAATACCATATTTTGGAAGACATGAGCTTTACGGAGATTGGCTTGGAAATGGGTATCACCAGGCAGGCAGCCCAGGCGGTATTTCGAAAGGCGGATGAAAAGTTAAAGTTCATCGAAGAGAATCTTCACCTGGCAGAAAAGTGGCTTAGTATACGGCGTTGTGCGGAAGAAATTCAGAACAAGGCACGGGATGCGGAAATCAAAGCATTAGCAGGAGAAATCATTCATGGCATTTGAAAGTTTATCCGATCGTTTAAGTGATATATTTCAAAATTTATCCGGAAAGGGAAAGCTTTCCGAGGAGGATGTAAACCTTGCCTTAAAGGAAGTTCGAATGGCTTTGTTGGAAGCAGACGTGAACTTCAAGCTGGTAAAGGATTTCATTGCCAAGGTTAAGGAATCCGCCATCGGAGAAGAGGTATTTTCTTCTTTAAGTCCGGCCCAGACAGTGATTAAGATTGTTCGGGACGAACTGACCAAGATGATGGGGGAGGAAAATACGGAGCTGAAGCTTCGTCCCCAAAGTGAAATCACGGTTTTGATGATGGTGGGCTTACAGGGAGCCGGAAAAACCACTACTGCAGCAAAGCTTGCAGGGAAGTTTCAAAAGCAGCATAGAAAGCCTTTACTGGTAGCCTGTGACATTTACAGACCGGCAGCTATTGAACAGCTTCGTGTCAATGCGGAAAAGCTTTCTATCCCCTTCTTTAGCTTAGGCAATCAGGTGAAGCCTGAAGAAATTGCAAAGAAGGCCTATGAGGAGGCCAAGGCAAAGGGTTATAACCTGTTGATTTTGGACACCGCCGGAAGATTGCAGATTGATGACGCTTTGATGGAAGAGTTAAAGCGGATGAAGTCTGCTGTACCTGTGGATTGGACCATCCTTACCGTGGATGCCATGACCGGACAGGAAGCGGTAAATGTGGCAGAGAGCTTTAGCAAAGAAGTTGGCGTAAATGGTGTAATTCTCAGTAAGTGCGACGGCGATACCAGAGGAGGAGCTGCCTTATCCATTAAGGCGATGACCGGGCAGCCTATTCTCTACTTGGGTATGGGAGAAAAGCTTTCTGATTTAGAGCCCTTCTATCCGGACCGTATGGCAGGTCGAATTCTGGGAATGGGAGATGTACTTTCCCTCATTGAAAAAGCCCAGAGCGAAATGGATGAGGAAAAGGCCAAGGAATCCGTTAGGAAATTGTCCAAGGGGCAGTTTAACTATGATGATTTCCTGGATCAGATGAATCAGTTGCAAAAGCTTGGAGGAATCGCAGGGATCTTAAAGATGCTTCCCGGCATGAACAAGGCTATGCAGGGGATTGACCTGGAAGATTCCGAAAAGAAGATGAAGCAGGTAAAATCCATGATTCAGTCTATGACCTTCAAGGAAAGAGCCAATCCGAAGCTTATGAATCCCTCCCGTAAGAAAAGAATTGCCCAGGGAGCCGGAGTGGATATTGCAGAAGTCAACAAGCTGGTAAAACAGTTTGAAGAGATGCAGAAAATGATGAAGCAATTTGGCGGTTCCATGAAGGGAAAGCACGGAGGTTTCCCGGGAATGGGAATGGGCAAGAACCCCTTCGGAAGAGGAGGCGGATTTCCCTTCTAAAGAGATGGACTCCCCTTCTAAAGAATAGATTATTTCCCCTTCTAAATAGGTGGACTCCCCTTTTAAAGAATAGGCGGATTACCTTCTAAAGAATAGGAAACTTGTTTTTTATCAGGCATTTTATGTAGCGTTTCAACAGCTAGTCTGTAGAAATAAATTTATCTAAACACACACAAAGGAGAAAAGAAATGGCAGTTAAGATCAGATTAAGAAGAATGGGACAGATTCACGCACCTTACTATCGTGTTATTGTGGCAGATTCCAGAAGCCCAAGAAACGGTAAGTTCATTGCAGAGCTTGGATACTATGATCCAACTAAGGAGCCAACAGTATTTAAGGTAGACGCAGAAGAGACAAAGAAGTGGTTACAAAACGGAGCACAGCCAACAGAAACTGTTGCAAGACTTCTGAAGAAGTTTGACATCTAAGTCTACTTTTAAAGGAGGATGCTGTCGTGAAGGAATTACTGGAAACCATTGCAAAGGCATTGGTTCAGTTTCCTGAAGATGTTCATGCTGAGATGGAAGAGAAGGAGGGAGAAATCCACCTGACTCTTTCCGTAAATGAGCAAGACATGGGAAAGGTGATTGGACGTTCAGGTCGTATCGCCAAGGCGATCCGTTCTGTCATGAATGCTGCTGCATCCAAGCAAAATCTCAGAATATCCATCGATATTCAGTAAGGAGAAGGTATGTCTTAGGGCATACCTTTTCTTCACGCTAGGGGAGGGAAGATGTTAAAAGAGCTACGAGTAGGAACGATTTTGAAACCCCATGGTTTAAAGGGGGAAATGAAGGTTTTTCCCACAACGGAAGATCCAAGACGTTTTACTCAATTAAAGGAATTGATTTTACGAAGAGAAAGTAAGGGACTTCGGGATACTTCCTTTTCTGAAAGCAGAAAAATCAAGTCCGTTCGCTTTCAGGGAGAATTCCTGCTTTTACAATTAGAGGGGATTGACTCTGTGGAAATGGCGGAGAAATATCGTAACGTATCTTTAATGATTCCTAGAGAGCAGGCTCTTCCTTTAGGGGAAAATGAGTATTTCCTTGGGGATTATATCGGTATGGAAGTCTATATTGAGGGAAAAGAGCTCTTGGGAGAAGTGAAGGAAGTGATTGAAACCGGGGCAAATCTGGTGTTTTCCGTAGAAGGGAAAGACAAGGAATACCTGATTCCCCATATTCCTCCGGTGGTATATGAAATCAAGGAAAATCGTATCGGCATTCATCTGATGGAAGGGTTACTGGAGCTATGAGTAAATTTACTGTCTTTACCCTTTTTCCGGAACAGATTGAAAATGCCCTATCCCATTCCATTATGAAAAGAGCCATGGAGGACGAGAAGCTCTCCTTAAACTGCGTAAATATTCGTGATTTTACGGAGGATCCCCACGGCCATGTGGATGATGCTCCCTTTGGGGGAGGAGCAGGAATGTTAATGCAGGTTCAGCCCATTGTTTCCGCCTTTGAGGATTTGGTAAGAAGAGAAGGAAGACCGGATAGAGTCATTTACTGCTCACCCAGGGGAAAGGTATTTCAGCAAAGCATGGCCATGGAATTGGCCAAAGAGGAGCATATTCTCTTTCTTTGCGGGCATTACGAAGGTATAGATCAAAGAGCCTTGGATATTCTGGAGGTAGAGGAGGTCTCCATCGGAGACTATGTGCTTACGGGAGGAGAGCTTCCGGCAGTGATTATGATTGATGCCATAGCCCGCTTACAGGATGGGGTTTTAAACAAAAAGGAGAGCTTTGAAGAGGAAAGCTTTTCCCAAGGACTGTTGGAATATCCCCAATATACCCGTCCCAGAAGCTTTCAGGATAGAGAGGTTCCCGAGATTCTTCTTTCCGGAGATCATAAAAAAATCCGGCAGTGGAGGTGGGAAGAAAGTCTTAGAGTCACGAAGGAACAAAGACCTGAGTTATATGAGAAATATAGAGAGGAAAATCCGGAGCTTTTTATCGAAAAAAAGAAGCGGAAGAGATCAAAAATCAAAGTAGAGTAGAGGAAAAAGCAAAGCGGATTAGAGAAAAAATAAAGCAAAGTCAAGGATTTTGCTTGCAATTCTAGCTGCTTTGTGGTATTTTATTAAGGCTGTTTTGTAATAGAACAAAACGAAAACCGTATCATATGTTCCGCTGACGCAAGACGTGTATGAACATGGAATCATTATGGAGGACAAAGAAATGTCAAATTATGAAATCATTAAGGGAATTGAAGATGCTCAGCTGAGAAAAGAAGCATTGGCAGACTTCAACACAGGAGATACCGTAAAGGTATACAACAAGATTAAAGAGGGTAACAGAGAGAGAACTCAGGTTTTCGAGGGAACAGTTCTGAAGATTCAGGGTGGATCCAACAGAGAAACCTTTACTATTCGTAAGACATCTAACGGTGTAGGTGTAGAGAAGACTTGGCCAATCCACAGCCCCTTCGTAGAGAAGATTGAAGTGGTTCGTAGAGGTAAGGTAAGAAGAGCTAAGCTGAACTACCTTCGTGACCGTGTTGGTAAGGCTGCTAAGGTTAAGGCTGCAAAATAAGAGTAAAAGCGGTGTTCCTCAGGGGACACCTTTTTTAATATTTGTGCTATTCTTATAGGAGTGAAAATTGCCGCATTTCCATAAGGAAGGAGTAGATAGGAGCCCCATGAAAGAACAAGCAATACTGCAAAAATGGATTCGCAATTTAGTGGATTTTATTGTTATCCTTTCTTTGGCCTGGTTTGTGGTGCACAGCTTTTTCTCCTTGGCGAGAGTTTCCGGTCACAGCATGGAGCCCTCCCTTTCTGCAGGAGATACGGTATTGGTGGATGAATTCTTCTACCAGTTTAAAAAGCCTAAACGCTATGATGTGGTGCTATTTCAAAAAAAGGATAAGTCCAACAATATAAAACGTATCATCGGACTGCCCGGAGAAACCGTGATAATCCAAAACGGTCGTGTGTATATCAACGGCACTCTTTTGGAAACAGACAAGCTTTCTCCCATTGTCCTTGAGGGAGTAGCCAAGAATCCGGTGGAGCTGGGGGAAAATGAATATTTTCTTTTGGGAGATAACACGGACTCTTCGGAGGACAGTCGTTTTCAAAATATGGGAAATATACAGGAGAGCCAGATTGTAGGCAGGGTTTGGTTCAGGATTTTTCCTTTTCGGAAAATATCCTTGATTGGCTAAGGAGGAAAAATGAAGATACAGTGGTATCCCGGTCATATGGCAAAGGCCAAGCGGAAAATGAAAGAGGATTTGCCTTTATGTGATGTAATCGTTGAGGTTATTGACAGCCGTTGTCCCAATTCCTCCAGAAATCCGGAAATCGACCAGCTGGCTAAGGATAAAATCAGAATTTTATTGTTTAATAAGCTGGACTTGGCGGATGACGAGCGCAGCAAGCTCTTTATGGAGGACTTTCATAGAAGAGGCTTCTTTACTTTAGGGATTGATGCCAGAAACAGAGCCAGTGTAAAAAGAGTAAGCAAATTGATTCAAGAAGCCTCTCAACCTCTTTATGAAAAAAATAGAAAAAAAGGGATTTCCTCTCAAATGGTTAGAGCTATGGTGCTGGGAATCCCCAATGTAGGGAAATCTACATTTATCAATGCCTTTGTAGGTCGTTCTACTGCAAAAACCGGGAATAAGCCCGGAGTTACCAGAGGAAATCAGTGGATTAAGCTGGATAAAAATGTACAGTTATTGGATACTCCCGGAATTACCTGGCCGAAGTTTGAACGGGAAATTGTGGGCTATAACCTGGCGCTGATTGGCTCCATCAATGATGATATTTTGCCAATAGAGGATCTGGTTTTTTATTTCTTGAAATATCTTGTCCGCTACTATCCTAAAGCCATTCTGGATCGTTATGGAATAGAGCCGGAGGAGGGGGAAGCGGCTCTTTCCATTATGGATAAGATTGCCGTAAAAAGAGCCTGTATCAAAAAGGGAGGAGATGTGGATTACACCAGAGTCTCCCGTCTGATTTTAGATGATTTTCGCAGTGGCAGACTGGGGAAGATCAGCCTGGAGCATCCCGGTAAGTGGTCTGATGAAGGGGATGAGGATTCAGCAGTAGAATAAAGTGGAAAGATAATGCTCGGAAGAAGCGCTTTACAGAAATGAGGCCAAGGCATGACAGAAGCACAAAGACTTAAAGAGGAAGCCCGTTTAAAGGAAATGTGGAAATTGGAGGAAGAACATGCAAATCTTCCCTTTATTGCCGGAGTTGATGAGGCAGGGAGAGGACCATTAGCCGGACCGGTAGTAGCGGCTACCGCCATTTTACCCAAAGAGCATCTTTTTTATTTTCTCAATGATTCCAAGAAAATGACGGAAAAGCGAAGGGAAGCTCTCTTTCTTGAAATCAAGGAAAATGCGATAGCCTATGGAATTGGCATCGTTTCTCCGGAAAGAATTGATGAAATCAATATCCTACAGGCGACTTATGAGGCTATGCGACTGGCTATAGAGGAGATGGAGAAGAACTTTTCTATTATCCCTTCCCTTATGCTAAATGATGCGGTAAGGATTCCTATGGTGGATATCCCCCAAATTCCTATTGTTCACGGGGATGCCAAGTCTTTGTCCATTGCGGCAGCCAGCGTTCTGG
>NZ_DBHIGR010000050.1:284-13030 GCF_057249185.1 Oribacterium sp. | reverse complement strand
TTGGGGAAAGGAAGATTTGGAGCTTTTAGAATATCATCGGTATTTGATTTCCCACAGAAAGGCTTCACCTGCCTTGAAAAACGGAAATCTTATGCTCCTGAAAAGTGGAAAAAACTGGGTATCCTATCTTCGATGCAGTGAAAATCAAATCGCTCTGATTATTATATACTGCGGAGATGAGGACTGTACTTTGGATATCCCCCTGTGGAGGGCATCCATTACGGATAAGATGGAGATTCGAAGAGTACTGAAAACCGATGGAAGAGGCTATAATGCCGGACAAACCAAGCGCTATACGGAGAATGGTATCCTTTCCAGTAGGTTAAGAGCAAAGACAGGAAAGATTTACCTTATAGACTTTTAAACTTTACAAGGATTAGAAAACGAGATATCGCACGCGTAGTGTGCGATACTCGTTAAGAATAAAAAAAGAGCTACAGAAGAGATTTCGTTCTTTACTGTATACCGGCTCTACCTTAGGGGCACGCTCCCGCTAAGCTCGCCCCTGCAGGGGATACTAAACGAAAAACTTCATAATATTCGTTTTTCGTAAGTACCCGCGGGCTCAGATTGCCCCTGTCGGTAGACCGGCTATACAGTTACAGAACTGAATTACAATCTTTTCTGTAGCTCTTTTTGTTTTATTAATCTTATTCGGATACTACAAAAGTCGAGAGCTTATCCTCTACGAACTTTACGCGCTCTTCCGGTACGGAAAGCTTATGAACCTTTCCTACCCCAAGATATAGAATTCCTAAAATAGATTTTGCGTCTACGCAACGATTTCCGTCGCATAAATCCATATCAAAATTGAATTCTCCTGTAAGCTCTACAAATTCGTTTACACTGTCCGCATTGGGAATCATAATGTGTAATGTTTCCATTCTTATCCTCCTTGATTAACTGCTCCTATATTCCGTCTTTTTTTCTTTGTGATTAAAATCATATAGTATTACGACAAACTACTGAAAAAAATAATAGTAATGCATTATGGATTTTATCACGCGGTATTATGGAGAACAAGAAAGATATTCTAAAAATTCTACGATATTTCCTAAAAAAACTATTTTTTTTCCATAGCTTTTCTCAAGATGAATCCTTCGAGATTCAAAAAAGTCCTTCCCGTTCAACTATTTTTTCTGCCTCTTTCGCTTTTCAAACATCAGGTCACGTTTCGCCTTTTGTTCTCGGCTAAGATCCTTTGTGTGCTTTAACATTCTTTTTCTTCTTCTGGCTCTGTAGAATTCTTCCCTTCTTTGGAAAAAATAGAGAAAGAGAAGAGAAAGAAGCACCAGAGTGAATATAGCAAAAAGAATCTGAAGCACCCGTAGGATAGGCTTTTGCAGGATGATTTTTCCTGCCTTCTTATCGAAGACAATGGGTGCGTGGTTTATTTTTTCCATGGCTGTGGATTCTTCCGCCTTGCTTTCATTTTCCTGATTTTCCATGGCTACGGAGATCTGCTTGGGAATATTCTCCGTCTTCTTTAAAGAAGTATTGGGAAGATCCTTGTTGTCTTCCTCTCTTTTAGAATCCTCCAGGTACACATAAGCTGTGCCTACCGTTCTTCCATCGTACTGATAGAGAATTTTGGCTATCTTGCCGCTGGCTTTTTCCTCCTCGCTAATATCGTAGGAAAGGGTAGAGGCAATATCCGTTATGGGAATATTTTTGGGAAGGCAAATCTGCTCATCTCTTCCTACGGTAAAATGCAAAGCCTCCACCAAGGGAAGTCCATCCACCGTCCAAGGGTTTTCCAACTGGGCAAAGCGCCTATCATTGCTTTCCGCAGGATAAGAGTTGAAATTGGCAAAGCCGAAATCGAAGAGCTTTTTGCTGTCCCGATACTGGGAATTATGACCGTTTAAGATAACACAAATTAGGGTAGTATCCCCTCTTTTGCAGGCTGTCACCAAGGTATTTCCGGCAAGAAGGGTATATCCGGTCTTTCCGGCAAATACACCGCTGTAATACTCCTTATTGCTTTTCTTCATCATCTTATGATGAGCATAGATGGTGTTTTCCGGGGCATTGGGGTCCGGATACTTAATCAAGGGACCATGAGTGTATACCTGAGTGGCATCAATCTGACAAAATGTCGGATTGCTTATGGCGTACTGCATGATTTTTGCCATATCCAGGGCACTGGTGTAGTGTTCCGGATTGTTCAGTCCGGAAGGATTGGTAAAATGAGAATTTGTACAGCCGATTTCCGCAGCCTTTTGGTTCATCAGTTCCGCAAACTTTTCGTTGGAGCCGGCCACATGCTCTGCCAGTGCATTGGCGCAGTCGTTGGCGGAATGGAGCAGAAGGGAGTAAAGACAGTCTCGAACACTTAACTTATCTCCCGGAGATGCGGCAATGACGGTGGAATTGTTTTCCAGATTTCCTCTGGTGGCTTCCTGGGAAAAGGTGACCTTTTCCTCCAGATTTTCCACATGTTCTAACACGACGATGGCCGTTAAGACCTTGGTAATGGAGGCGGGAAAGTAGTGGGTGTTCTCATTTTTAGCATAGAGAATCGTGGAGGACTTGGCATCCATCAGCAAAGCACCATCCGCCTCAACTTGGTCTACACAAGTGGGCCAGGTATCCGCCAAAACTTGTTTCGAAAATACAAAAGAAAAAAGCATGGAAAAAAGCAGAACAAAATATAGGCTGTTTCTACTGTAACGACTCAGTTTATTTTTCAGAGATTGCTTTATCATTTTCAATTTACAATTCCTCTTTTACTAAAGGGAAGGAAAGGGAAACCTTATACAAATCCCCGTCAATTTCAATCTTCATTTTACCGTTCATCAGCTTGGTCAGACTTTTCGCAATGGACAAGCCAAGACCTGAGCCCTCTGTGCTTCGGCTTACGTCTCCACGTACAAAACGTTCCGTTAACTCTTCCGGGGAAACGTTTAAGGGGGCTTCTGAAATATTTTTCATGGTAAAGGTGGCCTCTTCTTCTCCCTTTTGCAAATCCACATAGACCCGACTTCCCTGCAAAGCATATTTACAACAGTTATTAAGAAGATTTTCCAATACCCGGAAAAGCTGTCGACCATCCGCCAGAATCAGAATATCCTCCTGAGGGAGGGTAGTGAGCACCTGTAAGGAGCGGGCAGCCAACTTGTCTTCGAACTCGCCCAGACTTTGCTGCAAAATCTCCGTGTAGTGAATCGGGATAAGCTCTAAAGAGATATTTCCGGAACTGGCTTTGCTGGCTTCCACCAAATCCTCCGTCAGATTCTTTAAACGTGCGGACTTTTGCTCCAAAACGGCGATATATTCCTGAACTCTGGGACTTTCAATATTTTCCCGCTTTAAAAGATCCACATAGCTGATAATGCTGGTAAGAGGGGTCTTTAAATCATGGGAAACATTGGTAATCAAGTCGGTTTTTAAACGCTCCGCCTTTACCTGCTCCGTTACCGCTGCTTTCAATCCTCTACTGATGGAGTAGGAGTAGTAGTCGATGGAAATTAAAAGAAAAAGCAGTAGTAAGCTAAAGCCCAGATGTAAGAGGCTTTTATGATGGAAAAAGCAGTAAAGATTATAGCCGAAGAACCCAATGCCCAGGAAATTCGGAAGGACGAAGAGCAGTACACTGTATAATCTGGAACGGGTAAAGCCGCTGGCGGAAAGTGTACTCTCCAGAAGACTCCAAATTCGTCTGCTATAGGAAGAGGAAATTAGAATTCCCTTCCGCATCTGCCGCACCAGGGAAAGAAGCAGAGGCAGAAAAACAGTGTAGCGAAGGGCGAAAAGTCCCATCCTATGGAAGAAGAGGGGTTCCGGTAATTTTCCCAGCACCAGAATCAAGCTGTCGAAAAAGTATCGATTAAAGACCTCTGCAAAAAAGAACCAAAAGACAGCTATGGCTAAAATGCCTTCCAGGGGCACCCGGTCAATGGCATAAAGAATCATTTGCCGATTTTCTCCCCGACCGGTATGTAACAATAAGGAAGCAAAGCTCAGCACAAAGGCCAGTAAACTTCCGAAGAAAAGCACCACGCCCAGAATACTCAGGTTTCTTCGAATGCTATATTCCTCCATCATGATTTTATATTGGTCATGAACAGGGAAGGAGGTATCCACTCCTGCTGCAAAGACATAGGAACCGTCCTTGTAGGGGTCTCTGGCCTCCAGAAGAGGAACCAGATTGGAGGGAATCGTTTTTAAATTGCTTTTGATTTCCAAAGAAGAGGAGTCTGTAAAAACATATTTTCCCAGCTTTTGAATTTTTTCCGCAGTGCCGTCATTTTCATTATTATAATAGGTGGAATTATTCCCGTTGCTATAGGCCACATAAAAATGGAAATTGGAGCCCTGATCAAAATAGCGGGAGCGAATCGCATAGTACTTTGCCAAATAGCTCAGCGCTTCCTTTGACAACCTTCCCAGACTCATAAAACCGTCAGCGGGGCTGGCAGGCTGGTAATCCGGAAGATAGGCACGGTAAATGACTTTAATCTGGTGCTCTTTTTCGTCCTGTTCCTTGGTGACGGTGGCAGGACCGTCCTCCATGATTTCATTTTTCTCATTTAAATAGTAGCCCATGGAACGGGCATACTTAATCAAATAGTCCAGACTGTAGGAACGGGTAGCGCCGTTACTTTCACTCTGGGCTATGGTATGGTTTAAATCCAGGGTTCCTCTGGTTTCAAAAAGATCCCGCAGATCAATATAATCAAAGATATCGTTGATGCTTTCCGAAACCGCACTGTCGAAGCTGGAGGAAGAAAGGTAGTTCTTCTCCTGCAAAAAGGCAATGGTATCACTTCCCTTAGGGGCAAAATGCAGCAGCACCAGACTGATGGAAAAGAGAAATAAAATGAAAAAATGGAGCAAAAAAGGGAGAAGACGTTTCATGCTTAGTCCTCGCTCTTTCCCTGCTTTTCGATTTTATAACCTACACCCCAAACCACCTTCAGATACTTAGGCTTTCTGGAATTGATTTCGATTTTTTCCCGAATATGACGGATATGCACCGCTACGGTGTTGTCCGCTCCGATGGCTTCCTCATTCCAGATAGAGGTATAAATTTCGTCAATGGAAAAGACTTTCCCTGCATTTCGAACCAGAAGAAGGAGAATATTGTACTCAATAGGTGTAAGCTTTACCAGTTCGCCGTCTACGGATACCTCTTTGGTGTCATCATTAATCACCAGACCGCCGCAGCTGTAAATGGCTTCTCCCTTAGACTGTTCATTCATATTGCCAAGCTGGGTATAGCGGCGAAGCTGGGACTTCACTCTGGCCACCATTTCCAAGGGGTTAAAGGGCTTGGTGATATAATCATCCGCACCGATATTTAAACCGAGAATCTTATCGGTGTCCTCGCCCTTGGCACTTAGGATAATGATGGGGATAGAGCTTTTCTCCCGAATCTTCAAGGTGGTACGGATACCGTCCAGACCGGGCATCATCACGTCCAGGATGATAAGATCCACATTTTCCTTTTCCAAAATCTTTAAAACATCATATCCGTCAAAAGCCTTAATCACCTGATATCCTTCTCCGGTAAGATAGATGGAAATGGCTTCTACAATCTGTTTATCATCATCGCAAACTAAAATCTTTTGCATAAGAATCTCCTTTACTCAAAAGTTATTTCCTACAGAGTATAGCAAAGCTTTTAAGAAAGAGAAAGAACAAGCAAAAGTCTTTAGAAAAAAATAAAAAAAAGAATGTTGCTCTTCCAACATTCTTCAGAACTGCGCCCTCAGGGACTCGAACCCTGGACAAATAGATTAAGAGTCTACTGCTCTACCAGCTGAGCTAAGGGCGCTTGTTTCCGCCGTTTTCGCGGCACCCGTACAATATACAAAACTTCCGAAAACTTGTCAAGAACTTTTCTAAAAAATTTTTTTTTAAGAAAAAGAAAGGCAAAAGAAGGGCAATAGCAAGGCAAAAGAAAGGCTGTACTACCGGCTTTTTGGAAGGCAATTCTTCCGGTAAAAGGCCTCCATCAAAGAGCTGTCTTCATTACTGCTAAAAAGCTCTACCTGACCCTTTTGCACTTCCTCCTTCAAAAGACCCCTCTCCTCCAAACGGTGCCGGGTTTCCTTGGCTGTGCCCTCCGCCCCATCAAAGAAGTGTACAGGATAGGGCAGGGCATTTTGAATCTGTTCCTTTACAAAGGGGAAATGGGTGCAACCTAAGACAATAGAAGAAACGGCTTCATTCCGATAGGGGAGTAAAAGCTGAGAAAGATAGTCTTCCATTTCCGGACTGTCTCCCTTTCCTGCCTCCAGGAGACGGACGATGCCGGGAGAGGGAAGGAGAAGAAATTGGGAAGGATCTCCAAAACGGGAAATCAGCTGGTGGAGACGCTCTCCCTTAAGGGTATGCTCTGTAGCCATAATCAGAATCTTTTTTTTCGTCTTACCCGGTTCGGCTTCATCCTGTAATGCTTCAACTGCAGGCTTTACCGCAGGCTCCATACCGATAATGATGTCCTCCGGAAACAGCTCCCGAAGATAGGGGGCAGCTGCGGAGGTGGCGGTATTACAGGCGATAACAGTAGCTTTTACTCCTTTTTCCTGTAGAAAGCGATAGGCGGAGAGAGAAAGAGAACGCACTTCTTCCTCCGATTTTTCTCCATAGGGGGCATGCTTTTGGTCTCCGTAGAAAATAAAGTTTTCTCCGGGGAGCTCCTGCTTAAGCTTTTTCAAGACACTAAGCCCGCCAAGACCGGAATCAAAAATACCGATTGCCTTGTCCTTCTCCATTTTCGCCCTTCGTCTCCTTTCCCCGGTATATTCTTTATCTTTTTATCGTTTTTATCTTCTGATGAACTATTGCTTCTAAAATAATGGCGTATAAACGCCCGGAACATTTTATTTATTAAGACTGTTTTTGAAGTGTAGCATAGCTTCTTTGGGATTGCAATTTTAGCCTGAAAAACCTATACTGCAAAAGATAGAAAAACAGCGGGACAGTGCATCCCCCTAAAGCAGGAGGTTTTCATGAAAAGTGCGGAAAAGGTGAGTGTATCGGAGTTAATTAAAAAAGAGAATTTAAAGAATCTCACTCCGGAAATAGATACGGATCAGATTTACATGACGATTCCGGATGTAAACCGTCCTGCTTTACAGCTTGCCGGTTTTTTTGCCCAGTTTGATTCCGAGCGCGTGCAGATTATCGGAAATGTGGAAACGGCGTATTTGATGCGGATGGAAAGACCGGAGAGAAGGGCAAGATATAATGAGATTACCAAGTATCCTATCCCCTGTATTATTTATGCCAGAGACATTGAACCGGATTCCTGTATGATTTCCGCCTGCCAGGAGGCCGGAATTCCTCTCTTATCCAGCCCGAGACCTACTACGGAGCTGGAGGGAGAAATTATCCGTTGGTTAAAGGTGAAGATGGCGCCAATGATTACCGTCCACGGCGTATTGGTGGATGTGTACGGAGAGGGTGTCCTCATCATGGGGGACAGCGGAATCGGTAAGTCCGAGGCCGCCCTGGAGCTGATTAAGAGAGGACACCGTCTGGTCAGCGATGATGTGGTGGAATTAAGAAAGGTTTCCGATGAATCTCTAGTAGGAACGGCACCGGATATTACCAAGCACTTTATTGAGCTTCGTGGAATCGGCATTATCGACGTAAAGCAGATGTTCGGTGTGGAATCGGTAAAGGATACCCAGACGCTGAATATGGTCATTAATTTGGCGGAGTGGTCCAAGGAAAAGGACTATGATCGTCTTGGATTAAAGGATAACTATATAGAATTTTTAGGCAACAATATTATCAGCTATGATATCCCCATTCGTCCGGGAAGAAATGTAGCTATCATTGTAGAGTGTGCCGCCATTAATAACAGAGCCAAGAAGATGGGATACAATGCGGCACAGGTGCTGTATGAGCGAGTGACTGCCAACATGAAAAAACAGGAAGCGGAAGATTTTTAGAGGAAAGAGAGCAGGATGGAGCATAGAACGGAACAGAGCTTAAAGGACTATACCAGCTTTAAGGTTGGCGGAAAGGCAAAGGACTTTTATATTCCCTTTACCGTAGAAGAAGTACAGGAGCTGGTACAGGAATTATACAAGGAGGGCCGCCCCTATCTGATTTTGGGGAACGGCTCCAATCTCCTGGTTTCCGACGAAGGCGTGGAAGAAGCCGTTATTTTATTAAAGGATAATTTATCTTCTTGCAGTATAAAAGTGCAGGAGGAGGATGGCCGGGGGCTTTTGGAAGCAGAGGCCGGATGCACCTTAAAGAAAATGGCGGAGGTTGCCATGGAAGCAGGATACACTGGCTTTGAACCCCTTTCCGGCATTCCCGGAACCCTTGGAGGAGCGGTGAAAATGAATGCCGGAGCCTATGGAGGAGAAATCAAGGATTTCTTTTATCAGGGACTCCTCTTAAATGAGAAGGGAGAGCTTCAAAAGAAAGAGCTTTCCGAAATGGAGTTTTCCTATAGACATTCCTGCCTTTCGGAAAATGATATTTGTTTAAAAGCAAGCTTTCTTTTGGAAAAAGGGAATCCTGCGGAAATCCGGGAAAAAATGCAGGATTTTCAAAGACGAAGAGAGGAAAAACAGCCTTTGGATATGCCTTCAGCAGGCTCCACCTTTAAAAGGCCGGAGGGAGACTATGCTTCCCGCCTTATTGAAGTCAGCGGCTTAAGGGGCTT
The DNA here is from genome assembly GCF_057249185.1 of Oribacterium sp. NCBI lineage: Bacteria > Bacillati > Bacillota > Clostridia > Lachnospirales > Lachnospiraceae > Oribacterium > Oribacterium sp. The sequence goes on along the minus strand of NZ_DBHIGR010000050.1, from coordinate 4,395 downwards.
TCAAATGGGAAGAGCGGCGGTGTCCGAAAAGCATTGCGGCTTTGTAGTGAACCTGGGGGATGCCGATGCCAAAGAGATTTACCGACTGATCAGGGAAGTAATTCGAATCGTGGAAGAAAAGCAGGGAGTGCGTTTAGAAACAGAGGTAAAGTTGTGGGGGAAATTTTAATTGTAACCGGTATGAGCGGGGCGGGAAAAACTGTTTGTCTGAAGCATTTGGAGGACTTCGGTTTTAACTGCATCGATAACCTGCCCATCGGGCTTATGAATTCATTTTTGGAACTTTTACTTTCCAGCAGGGAAAATGAACAGAGGACAGCTTTAGGAATCGACAGCAGAAACGGAAAAGAGCTTTCGGAACTGGAAAAGATTATTGAAAACTGGCGGGAAGAAAAGAAGGTGCCCTTTCGTATTCTTTTCCTGGATGCCGGGGATGAAGTACTGATTCAGCGATATAAGGAAAGCAGACGAAGCCATCCTTTGGCAAAGGAAGGCCGCATTCAGGACGGAATTGCAAGGGAAAGAGAAAAGATGGCCTTTCTTCGGAAAAAGGCGGATTTGATTATCGATACCTCCAGACTTTTAACGAAAAATCTTCGGCAGCAGTTAAAGGAGATTGTGCAGGAGGAGAAAAAGTATCAAAATCTTCAGCTGTCCATTCTTTCTTTCGGCTTTAAATATGGGATGCCGGAGGACTTGGACTTACTTTTTGATCTTCGATTTCTGCCAAACCCATATTACGATCCCAATTTACGGAATCATACCGGGGAGGAAAAGGAAGTCCAGGATTTTGTGTTTCAGGATGGAAATGCCCAAATCTTTTTAGATAAGCTGGTGGATTTGTTTCAATTCCTCCTTCCTCTTTATGTAGCGGAAGGGAAAAATCAGCTGGTATTGGGACTGGCCTGCACCGGAGGAAAGCACCGTTCCGTCACTATGGCGGAAAAATTGTATCAATCCCTAAAGGAACATGCGGATTATGGGATTCGACTGGAACATAGGGATATAAAGAAATGATATAAGTCCTAAAAAATATAAAAATCTCATAAAAAATAGAAAAAATAACGAAAAACAGCGTAGAAAATTACCAAGAGACAAAAGTGATGGCAGAAGAAAAACAAGCGAAAAAAGCTTCTTTTTCCCGGAAAGTGAAGGAGGAGCTTAGGAGAATAGACTTTACAGCATTGGAAAAAACCTTTAAAATTAGGGCAGATGATGAGAAGGGAAGAAGGGAAAAACTGCGACAGATTTTTCTTTCCAACGCTTCTTTGACTAATCCCCAAAAAGAATATCATTTGGAATTTGTTTTTTCCGAAGAAGAGGAGGGCAGAGAAGTAGAAGAAATTCTACGGCATTATTCTCTACATCCAAAGCAAGGAAAAAGAGGCAAAAACCGGATGGTATACCTAAAGGATGCTTCGGAAATCGCAGATGTTTTAAAGCTCTTAGGGGCAGTGGATGCCTTGATGGAATTGGAGAATGCCCGCATTTTAAAGGAGGTCAGCGAAAATGTTAACCGGCGCGTGAACTTTGAAGCCGCCAACATTAATCGCACCGTGAAAGCCAGTTTAAAGCAGCAGGAAGAAATTCAATACATCGAGGAAGTCTTAGGACTGGATCAACTGGAGAAGGCCCTGCAAGAGGTGGCAAAGCGTCGTTTGCAATATCCGGATGCTTCTTTGGAGGAGCTTGCACAGGGATTAGAGCCCCCTATAGGAAAGAGCGGGGTGAATCATCGCCTGCGTAAATTGGCCAGAATTGCAAAAGAACTTCGGGAGGAACAATCCGCTACGCATAAGAAATAGGATTTAAAAAATAAAATATGCAAAAGAGGAGCTTTCCTCGCAAAGGTACATTGGTTAGGCCTGCATTTTCAAGACAATTTAGACAGACAGCTTTGGAACTGAGGATGGAGTGAGGACACTCTGCGTTTAGGGAGCTCAAATGCACCAGGGAGGCACAGACCATGAAAGACAGTAATGTAACCGTTAACTTATCAAACAAAACAGATGATCATCCGGTGGCGATGCTCGTACAAATTGCCAGTCGTTTTCAATCCAGCATCTATATGTCTGAGGGAAGCAGAAGGGTAAATGCAAAATCCATTATGGGGATGATGGCACTCGGCATTAATAACGGCGCAGAGCTATATGTATCTGCAGAGGGAGAAGATGAAGAGGATGCGATTTCAGCAATCAGCGGATATCTTCTTGGAGAAGCGATTTAAACAGAGGAGCTCGGAAACGGGCTCCTTTTTATATACAGAAAGACTAGGCAATCCGGAAAATACCCTGTACAGTATAGATGGAAATGGACAGCGCTTATGGATAAGTGATTACAGTAGCACAGTACTTAGAGAAAGTACTTATAGCAAGTGTATATATAGAAGGACAGAACATGGCATTTACACACTTACATGTACATAGCAGTTATAGTTTGTTGGACGGTTCCGGTAAGATTCCGGAAATGGTAGCCAGGGTGAAGGAGCTGGGAATGGACTCCATTGCCCTTACAGACCATGGGGTAATGTACGGTGTGATAGACTTTTATAAAGAGGCAAAGAAACAGGGAATTCACCCGATTCTTGGCTCGGAAATTTATTTAAGTCGTTCCATGGAGGAACGCTTTATCCAAAAGGGGGAGGCCAGATATTATCATTTGGTGCTTCTTGCGGAAAATGATATAGGATACCATAACCTGATGAAGCTGGTGTCCTTAGGCTTCACGGAAGGCTATTACTATAAGCCCAGAGTAGACTACGCGGTTTTGGAAAAATACCATGAGGGAATCATTGCCCTGTCCGCCTGTCTTGCAGGAGAGGTGTCCAGAAATCTTCGGCTTTCCCAATATGAGGAGGCAAAGCAGGCGGCACTTCGCTATGAAGGCATTTTCGGAAAGGGAAATTTCTTTCTGGAAATGCAGGATCACGGCTATGCGGAGCAGAAGCTGGTGAATCAGGGCATGCTTCGTTTGCATGAAGAAACCGGGATTCCCCTGGTGGTAACCAATGATATTCACTACACCTATAAGGAGGATGCCAAGGCCCATGACATCCTGCTTTGTTTGCAGACCGGAAAAAAACTGATGGACGAGGATAGAATGCGCTATCCCGGGGGGCAGTTCTATATCAAAAGTGAAGAGGAGATGGAAGAGTTATTTCCTTATGCCAAGGAAGCTCTGGAAAATACCGCAAAAATTGCCAAGCGTTGTCAGGTGAATATTACTTTCGGGGAATATCATTTGCCGAAATATCCTGTGCCGGAGGGCTATACCGCCTACAGCTATTTGGAGGAGCTTTGTCTTAAGGGGCTGGAGAAACGCTACGGTGAGAGCCGGCAGGAAAATAAGGATAGGCTCTACTATGAGTTAAATACCATTTCCGATATGGGCTTTGTGGACTATTTTTTGGTGGTTTGGGACTATATTCATTTTGCAAAAACCCACGGCATAGCGGTGGGGCCGGGAAGAGGCTCCGCGGCAGGCTCCATTGTGGCCTATGCTATAGGGATTACGGATGTTGACCCCATGGAGCATCAGTTGCTTTTCGAGCGATTCTTAAATCCGGAACGTGTAACCATGCCGGATATCGATGTGGACTTTGAATACGAAAGACGGCAGGAAGTCATTGACTATGTGGGAAAGAAGTACGGAAAAGAGCAGGTCAGCCAGATTATCACCTTCGGAACCCTGGCGGCAAGAGGGGTCATCCGAGATGTGGGAAGAGTATTGGACATTCCCTATGCCAAATGTGACCAGCTGGCAAAGCTGGTGCCAAACGAATTAAATATGACCTTGGAAAAGGCGCTGAGTGTCAGTAAGGAATTAAAAAACCTTTATGACACGGAAGAGGAAACCAAGCAAATGATTGATATGTGTCTTCGTTTGGAGGGGCTTCCCCGACATAGCTCCATGCATGCAGCAGGAGTGGTGATTGCCGGAAGTCCGGTTTCCGACTATGTGCCTCTGTCCAGAGGTTCCGACGGTTCCATTACCACCCAGTTTACCATGACCACCATAGAGGAGCTGGGCTTATTAAAGATGGACTTTTTAGGGCTTAGAACCCTGACGGTAATTCAGGATGCCCTTCGATTTATAGAGGAAAATCATGGGG
>NZ_DBHIGR010000050.1:0-274 GCF_057249185.1 Oribacterium sp. | reverse complement strand
CTGGACTTGGATAAACTGCCCTATGATGATGCCAAGGTTTATGCCATGCTTTCCAAAGGAGATTGTGCCGGCGTGTTCCAGCTGGAATCTGCGGGGATGGTAAACTTTATGAAGCGCTTACAGCCCTCCTGTCTGGATGACATTATTGCGGGAGTAGCTCTGTATCGACCGGGCCCCATGGACTTTATTCCGGACTACATTGCCGGAAAGAAAAATCCTGCTACCGTACACTATGACTGTAAGGAGATGGAATCCATCCTGAAAAATACCTATG
>NZ_DBHIGR010000049.1:0-13157 GCF_057249185.1 Oribacterium sp. | reverse complement strand
AGTAGCTGATTACCAAGAACAGGTAAAGAAAAGCTACAACTTAATAATACGAGGATAAAGAATGAGTGACAGGGCAGATTCATGGTTAAATCTGGATTATGACACTATTACGTTACGACTTAAAGAATTAGCATCCGCATTTCATGCCGTCAGTATTGTTAACCCGCGGAACAAAAAGGTGGTAAAGCTTTATCTAAACCGCGTAGAGGAACTACATTCGGTTTGTGAGGCACGATGGAATCGAAGAGGAGATTGTAGATTTTGTATTGTTGCTAAAGCCATGTCTACCAAGGGTCGGGCAGAGAAGTTTGAATTTATTGATGATGATATCTATTTTGTGATTGCCCAATATACGGAAATTGAAGGAGTGCCTTATGTTATTGAAATGGTGTCTTCCATGGAAGAATCTGCTTTAATGGGAGTGTCCGGAACCGGTGGGGTGATTGAAAAGATAGCTCATCTGGATATGGCTATTTATGCCGACAGTCTTACCAAGGCCTGGAACAGAAGATTTTACGATGAAAAGGTACAGGAAAAGCAATATCAAGCCCTGGCCATGATTGATATTGATCATTTTAAAGATATAAATGACGGCTATGGCCATGCAGTGGGGGATTTGGCTCTGAGAACTTCTGCAGATTTGATTCAATCCTGTGTTCGAAGTTCGGATCAACTGATTCGATATGGGGGAGATGAATTTATTCTTTGCTTTCCCAAAATCACAGAGGAGGCTTTCCGTAGAAAGCTTCATCGTATCCGAAAAAAAGTGGAGCAGCTGTGCTTCGAAGAATACCCGGATTTGCATATTACCTTAAGCATCGGGGGCTACTATGCGAAATCTATGGTGAAAAGCCTTATGCCTCTTGCGGATCATATGCTATATTCTGCAAAAAAACAAAGGAATACCGTGAAAATTGGCAAAACAGTGGTGCTGGGATAAAAAAATACTTATTTATCTTGAAAAAAATGTCGAAAAAATATTGTTCAAAAAGTAAAAAGGAAAAGTAGAGAAGGAGAAACAATGGAGAATTTGATGGACAAAAGGAAAATGCTGTTTTTATTCCTGCCGTTACTTGTATTATTTGTTTATGACCGCATTGGAGATGTTGTCATCTTTATCATTCATAAAGCATTTGATGTATTTGCCGTAAGCGAGTCCTTTATCGATACCAGTGCCAGCTTTATCGATGCGACTACTGCTGTGGTTTTATCGGTGATATGCTATCTGTTTTATCGTAAGGTCTTTCCAAGAAAGCAGGCAGAAGTAAGTCTACCGCTTTGGCAAAATATCCTCTTTGCCATTGTCATTGGATTCGGTGTAGGAGGATTGGCAACCATCTGGTTGAATTTTGCGGAGTTTGTGGGAAATAATATCTCCTTTTTAGGAAAAGAATCAGAGGCCTTTTCCACACTATACGATGATCTGGATCAGGGACCCTTTATCTGGACATTCTTAGCCATCGTGGTTGTGGGACCGCTGGTAGAGGAGATTTTATTCCGCGGCATTATTTTTAGCAGCTTTGAAGAAGTAACGGATATTCTTTGGTTCCCTGCTGTGCTTTCCGGTGTGATGTTCGGTGTATGGCACGGAAGCTTTATTCAGGCCGTTTATACCGCTATGACCGGTATAGCCCTTGGTTATTTCATGAAGAAAAGCAGATCCTTGTTTTTCACTGTACTGGCCCATGGCGTGAATAATTTAAGCGGAACTTTGCCTCCGTTTTTAGATACAGCTTTAGTCAATGGATTTATCAATATTATGTCTTATCTTTGCATTATTCCGATGTTTTGCATTTTTGCTTATCTTCACTTCCGGGGGAAGAAAGAAGCAGAATTAGATAATCCAGAGCTGTATACAGAAGAAGAGCCAGTTCCAGCAGAATAACAAAGGGAAGATAATGGAATAGAAAACCGGAGCCCTTGAAATAGAATAGAGCTAAAGGAAGGAAGAGCATAAGGAAGATGCCCAGCAGCATTTTCTTTCTGCCTTCCTTTTTTCTTTTCTTTTGTTCACGGTCAGAAAGGGAAGAAACAGGGGATGAAGCTGGAGAAGAAACAGGAGAAGCAAGAGAGGAAGACGCTGAAGAAGAAACAGGCGAGGAAAGAGAGGGAGAATCTGGAGAAGAAGCAGAGGAAGAAGCAGGAGAAGCAATAATAGAAGGCAAATGAAGAGATGCCAGGAATCCTTTTTTCTTCGGAATGGTATTTGCTGCATCCGTATAGGAATGCTCTTCTTGGAAATGATCGGAATCTACAGCGGATTTTGTAGTAAACACAGGCGTTTCCTGCTCCTGTTTTTGGAAGGAAGAGCTGGAGCATTGACATAAATCCAATTCCGTATAATTGGTTTCGGATTCTTCAGAGGATGGAGAAGCTGTTGTTTTTCCGCCGAAGGGCTTAGGACTGACTTGGGACGATTCTTTTTCACCGGAAAAAGCGTGGGATGAGGTCCGGGGACTTTTTTGCATAGTCTTGGAGGAGCTTATTGCCTTTTCTTCCGATTTTGGAACAAGCTGTTTCTGCTCTTGAATATGAAGGATTTGCAGGATACGGGATAATTGCAAGCCGCCATGTTTTTGCTCTTGATACAGTAAAAAAGCCGCTAATACTACAGCTTCCTCTTCTTCATCAATATTTTCCAATATCTGCTCCAAAAGGGCGGACAAGCCTTCTTCCGGATATTCTTCTTTGAAGGGAATGAGAGGAAAGAGAAATTGCTGATTTTCCACATCATAAAAGATTTCTTCCCAGTCAATGGATAGGAGTGAAGGAGAGAGAAGATATTCCTCCATATTTCGTAGAGCATTCTGTAGGGAGAGGAATAGTGCACTAAGATGTGATAGTCGCATTTTTCTTTGAGAAAAATACAGGCAGGCCCTTTGATAAGGGGAAAAATCATATTGTAAGAAATTCTCCCCTCCTTCCTCCAACAGGCGAAAGGACAAGGTTCCCGGAATTTGACATTGCCGAAGAATCTTTTGCTCATGATTTTCCTCTTGAGGAACGCTATGAAGATACATAAAGCTGTGTTGAAAGTCATTTTTAAATTGAGGACTGTAGTTTGACATGGATATTCCTTTCTCTATCTGCGCTTTTATAAGAATAATGGAGGTTAGGGGCTTTAAGGATTTCCCGTTTTTCCTGTTTCTTCTGTATTTTTCTTAGTATCTGAACTATCGTTCTTTTCTTCCGACCCGGAGTTTTCGCCTTTTTTTCGTATAAGTAAATCCTCAGCAACGGAAAAGAAGCGAGTATAGAGCTCTACCTTAAAATAGTCCTTGGGTTTTTCCAGACTATGGCTTTCTACTTCTTCGCGATAGGCTGCCTGTGCTTTCTCCCGTATACGTTCATGCAGTTGGATATTTTCTTGTAAAAGGATTACCAGGCATAAAAAACAAATACCTAAGAGAACAGTGGTTTCAATGGTATGCATAGGGATTCCTTTCTAGTGTATGTATAATCAATTATTTCGAAGCACAGATTATCCTTTTCCCTTTTGTTTAGAAAAAGGAAATACCAAGCAAATACAGTACTCCGGGGAGAAAACAGGGAAGGAAGGGAAAACGGCAGTTTTTAGGATTTTTCTTTTTCAGCTTGCAGGAACAAAACAAAAACATGGATACTATGGTGGAGCAAGAGAAGGCGGTAATAATCAAAAAGAAGAAATGATAGGCATTACAATAAAAAGAGGAAAGCAGAATAAATAAACTATCCCCGTAGCCTATGGCTTCTCTGCTCCACTTGGAAAGGAGAAGAAGAAAAAAAGCGAAAAGAGTAGGGAGAAGGATCAAGGAGAATTCCTCCATGGATAAGGAAGAAAAGAAAGCATAATAAACCTTCCTAAAGAAAATGCTATGGATGAGCAGGATTCCCCCAAATAGCAAAAAAATCATAGAGGGTATTCTTTGCTTTCGACAGTCGAAAAAGAGGGTGAAAGCAAAGAACAGGAGAAAAAGAATTCCTTTGCTGATAGTAAAAAACTGTGGTTCCGCCATACTCTTTCCTCCTGTTTCTATACAAGTTTTTCGATTTATTTAAGCCTTATGTACCGCATCTGGGACAGGGATGTCTGCCCTCCGCCAAAGCCTGCTTGAGCGGAATCTTATGGACGCTGGAACGCATGGCCGGACAGTCGGTAGTGCTGTGATATCTTCTTCCGGCTTCGGTGTAGTACACTACAGGACTGTTTGGATCCGGGTGGCAGGCTTTGCAGGGACAGAATTTTCCACCGTATTTTGCATTTGTACCGTCGATTCTTCTGGCGCTACAGCTTAGAAAGTCATTGGAAATGTAAGTGCAATCCGAAGACAGATGATAGACCTTGGAAGGCCCGTCTATCACGTAAACCATTTCCTCCTCATTCTCTTCTTCTGCATTTTCTTCTTTTTCCCAACGGGCACCCTTGGCACCAACCCAGGCTCTTCTATGGGCAACGATTTCCTGTCTCATGTTCTTCTTTTGTAGAAGTCCGAAGGGTATGGGTTCGTCGTACTGTAAGTTCAGATAAATATCTTCTTCGGTAATATGGGAGCGAAAGCTTTGAATGTTTTCCATTCCCTCCGTGGGAATAGTATTCGGGAGAAGGATGTCTTCCAGTGCGGTTTCCGAAATTTCCAGAATCTGATCGATGTGCTCTATATCCGCGATATCTGTTTTTTTCAATCCATAGTGTTCCAGATATTTGGCCATACAAAGGATTCTGGCGTTCTTCTCCATTTCTCGGCTGATGCGGATTTCCCGGTTCAAGATAAAAAGGGGAGTCATCAGAATGATGATGGCAAAAAGAAAAAGGCTTAAGGAAAAGGCTGCTTCTATCGTCAGGGAGGCAAGCAGATTCTTTTGAAAGGAAGAGGAGAATAAAGCCTCCGCTTTGTCCATTTTTTTTCTACACAGTCTTGGTTTTCGAAAGGAAAGAAAATTGCTTTGGACTTTCATAAATACTCCTCTTGCTATTTTTTATAGGAAAACGGCTGCTCCATAGCTCTTTTAGAACCATAGCTTGTTTAGAACCATTGCCGCTTTTATGATATTCGGTATTGGAATCTTAGTGGCTGAGATTTTTGTATTTATAGTCGGAATGAAGGGTGAATTGGTAGTGCTCTTCCGGGCGAAGCCCCAGACTTTCCAAAAATCCTTTATGGTAGAGGCTGTGCTTGGACTTAATTCCGGCGTCTGTGGAAAGAAAATATAGGCAATGCTCTAATTGAAATTGGCTTTCCTTTTCTGATACGGTGCTTTGGATATTCTTCTCCATGCAATACAGCATTCTGTCATTGACTTTGCTTTGGGACAAACATCCGGAGGCAAAGAGAAAGGCTCTGCAATAATCTTGATAGGATAGTCCGTGCTTTCCCTGATTTTCGTCGCCACCTTCTTCATTTATGTTGAAAGTAAGCAGATGAGATAAAGAGAGCCGCCAGCTTTCTTCGCTATGCATAAGAGGAACCCGTTTTTCATCCAAAAGCTGTCTGACGTCTATTAGAGATTGGGCAAAGGCCCAAATACCGATGACGAAGAGGGTAAAAACCTCTATCACGATGGGGTTTAAAGTAACGGCGAGAAAGGCTGTGACAAAGGCTTTGGCTTCTTCCCGCATCTCCGGACTTTTCATGATATAGATAAAGTTCATAGCTTCTCGGAAAGCTAGAAGAGACAGGACCTGTGCCGAAAGGTTTGCATAGTCGCTCTTTTTCTGGTGGATAAGATACTCCACCTCCATGCCGTTTGCTCCGCTATAGGGAATGGATTTATCGTCATCCTTTTTATGATAGGAATGGAAGTACCGTAAAGAGTATTCTCCCAAAAGCCCCACCTGTAAGGGATTGGCCTTGGAGTTTGTAGAAAATCCGGGAGGTACGGCGTATTTTTCATCATCACTTGGACAGGGTACTCCCTCGGGAAGGAGATATTCCAAGAGCTTTTTCTTACCCAGATTTCTAAGGTTTTCCAAGGCTTTTCTATTTTGCTTGTTAATTTTTGTGACCTGTCCGTTGTAGGCCGGAAGGGAAAAGCTGTTCCATTCTGCTTCTGTGGAATGATAAAAGTCTTGAATTTCTTGGGATAAGTCTTCTTCATCATCGTCCTCCTCGTCTTCATTTTCCCTTCTTGCTTCTCGTTCTTCCTCTAACCATTCCTCAAAGTCTTTTACTTCTTGCTTCACCGTTTCTGCCTGTGCTTTTAAGCTGTCACACTTTGGCGGAAGAGCTTCAATGTTTTGCCTTATGCTGCCCTCCGCGTCCAAATATTGGTCGTAGCTGCTTAATTCAGCCTCTATAGCGGCAATGCCGTCTTCTTCCAAATTTGGCTTTTCTTCTTCAAAGTGTTGCCGCAACTGGGCTACTTTTTCCCGAAGGGAATCGGCAGTGGATTGGTACCTTGGAACAGTTTGCTGAATTCTTTCCAGTCCGGCAGTAAAGCCGGCACAGGAAGAATAAAAAGCTCCCGGATTGTGGGCAGAAAGTGCTTTTGCGCCGTTCTTATGCTGTGTTGCACAAGCTTTGCACTCCATATCGATGGTCTCAATCAGTCCTTCCAAGGCTTCAATATCTCGATGGCTTAGGGAATATTTTTTTTGTAATTCCTCTATACTTTTGGATTCTTTTTCTTTCTTTTGAAAATCCTCCAGAGTAGCAAGGGCTTCCGTGTCTTCTTTCTTCTCTCCTAAAAATTCTATGGCATCCTTTGCCAGAAGTGCCGGCATGTATTCCAGCACTTCTTCTTCAAAATAATGGTCTTCGCAAAGGATTCCCCGATTGGGAAAGAGAAAGTCTTCCTTCTCCACCTTGCATGGAAAGAGATCCTTGGCTTCTGTATAAAGGGAGGTGAAGCCCTCCAGTTCTTCTTGCAGCAGCTTATCATCTCGAAATTCCAGGGCATATATACGGTAGTTTTCCCAAAGAGGCCTATGAAATTCCGAAAAAAGGGACTCCATGGCACTGTTTAAGGCGGTTTGCATATAGAGCTTTTGGGAGATTGTTCTGGCGGATTCCGCAATGGTAAGCACCAGTGCAGCTACCAGAACAAAGATTAGGGAAAGAAATACCGTAATCGATGCGGAGAATTGTTTTTTCGCCATAAACTCTTCCTTTCCAAAAAGGGGAAGTATCAAGAAAGCACTTTAAATACCCTTACTTTGATCTTCGATTTTTTTCATAATCTCTTCCAGCACTTTAACAATTTTGGCTTTGAAGATAATAACTAAACCGATTAAGACCACCATAATGAGAACCAACTCAATGGTGCCGATGGCCTCATCACCATTCAGCAAATCCCTTCGTTTTTTCCTGCATTGTTCTATTCTGGAAAAAAGCCAGGCGTCCACTGCATAATGGGCATCTTCTAATGCGTATTTGTACATCGTAACCTCCTTTTGTGTGCGGCATGATTGCCGGGTGAATGTATGGGCAAAGAGAATGCTTGCTGTTTTCCAAGAACTCTCTTCGTCTTTTTAGTGTAGGGATTGCATGGCCGGATACAGAATCATCAGCATAATGACAAAGAGCTGTAGTATTAAAGGAAGCAGAAGCTTGGTTCCGGCTTCCTCTCCCAGACGCTTTGCCATATGTTTTCGTACGGAAAACGCTTCCTCCATTTCCATATGGAGCTGCCGGGAAAGATCCTTGCTGCCATTTTTCCTGTTTTGTTCTATGAGACTGATGAGCTTGCCATAGGGCTTTAAAGCAATTCTTTTCGAAAAATTCAGATAGGCTTCTCCCTCCCCCACATTGCTTGCCAGTTGATTTAAGAGAGTATTTAACTCCTCATATAAGGGGTGGGATTCCTGATGACAATTTTTCACCAGATAGTTGTAGTGCTTGGCAATTTCCGAAAAGCTGTTCCGTATGGCCAGGCCTGCTCCAAGATAAACTACTAACTTGGAAACCAATTCTGCATAATCCAGGGTAAGGGAGGACAGTCTGGTTTTTTGACGGGTTTTCTGTTGCTCTAAAGCTTGCAAAGGGAGAAGAAAGCAGGCAAAAAGTCCCAGAACCGGAATCAAAAGATAGCGAAAATTCTTTTTTTCGGAAAAATGAATGTGATGGCCCATAATTTCCTTGGGCAAAAGCAGTTTATCCCTGGAGCGGGTATGCTCATTACTGTACTGTAATGTATTTTGAAGGGCCATTTCCAAGGCCTCGGTTTCACTTAGCTTTAAGGGTAAAATACGAAGGGGATAGGAATAGGTGGGAGAGTTGTAGGTGATTTCATTATTTTCATTAAAGAAACTGCTGATTTCATCCCCTTCCACCTCCTCTTCAGGATGAATATTGGCGCTGAGAACTACTTCCAATGTTCCTGTAAGAATCTGGTCTTTTTCCAGATACTCATGATGGATTTGTCCTGAGTCTTCTAAAATATCTCTATACTTTGTGTAGCTTTTATCGCTATCTTGAAGGGGAGTTTCCTTCTGATTGGTCCATAAGCTTTCCGGACGAAAACTCCAGGTGGCTTTGATGTTTTCCGGGCTAAAGATTTTTTTGAGCTGTATATTTCCGGAGATGCCGTCGAAGCTGTCTTCCTCGCTTAGAATCAAGCTCTCCATTTTTTCTTGCAGCTTCGCAAAAGTTTTATCCGCTTCTTCCTTGCTATAGAGTCTTGGAGATACCGTGACATAGATTTCTTCCTTTTTCTTTCCTGAAATTCCCGTAACATTGAGGGGGATTTTTTTCTCTACTCCACCTATAGGCTCTCTTTGGATTTGATTTCCGGGGAGGAGGAATTGCTGTTCTGTTCCCTGCATGAAAAGGAGGGCAGCAAGAAGAAAGGAAACAATCAGAATAAGGATTTGCTTTTTCAGCAGTTCCGTTTTAGAGCCGGGAATACGAAACCACAATTTTTTGAGTTCTTGCTTTATAGTGTAAGGGTTCATAGATAGTCCTTTTTGGGTGACGCCCGGAGATGGGAGACATGATAGAAATACGAGATGCGAAAGAAACAACTGACACGAAGAAATGCCGAAGACGGTGGAAATGTCGGAAATGCCAGAAATGGGGGAAATGTCGGAGATGGCGGAAATGTCAGAGGAAATATATGCCCTCTGATAAACCTTACACGGGGATGGCAATAATCTTTTGGGAGAGGTAAATAGCCAGAAGGTAGATACAGAGACAGAAGCTCATTACTCCTCTTCCCATAATGGTGGAATACAGAATCCGGAAAAATTCCGGAGAGCTGGCATTTAGATAAAAAATCATAAAGAAGGGTACACCGTTCATAATCTTTTGCTCGAATCGTCTGGAGGCATTGAGGGTGATGATTTCTTCGGTAATGGTCAGTTTATCCCGAATAATTGTGCTGCTTTGCTGAATAATCTGAATCAGATCTCCTCCGGAGCGCTTTGCCACCAGGAAGATTTCCGAGAAATTATGGATATCATCAACGCCGGAACGAAGAGCAAATTGGGAAAGCGATTCTTCCAGAGGGCGATTCATGGAAAGGGAGCGTTTGATTTGCTTTAGCTCCTCCACCATATAACATTTCTTTCCCAGAAGATTTTCCAGATCCGGAATGCAGGCGAATAAAGCATTTTCCAAAGAATATCCGGCACTTAGATAGGCACTGAGGATGGAAAGCATTTCTTTAAATTGGGAAACCAATACCTCCTGACGCTTCTTTCTTAATTTATCTCTTTGGAGAAAAGGATAGAAAAAGCTGAAGGGAAGCAGAAGCAAAAAGAAGAGAATATGCTGGTAAAAGGCATAAGAAAAGAGAAGAAGGAGCAATAGAAACTTGACCCATAGGAAGAGGTATTCCGAGAGATAAATGTTGTACTCTCTATAATCGACTACGGAGTTTGTCTTCGTTATGGAGATCCGACAGCTTTTCAAGAATTTTGCCATTGTATTGATATAATTTTTTGAGTTTAACTTCTCCATTTTCAATCCCCATAACTTCCGATATTTCCAAAACCCGCCGTTTGTGATCCTTGGTTCTTCCTAGATGGACCATGATTTCAATGGCGGAGGCAATCATGTTTCTAATGGATGGGAGAGGGAGGTCTGCGCCTTGCAACACCATGGTTTCCATACGCTTTAACATATCCGTAGAGGAATTGGCGTGACCGGTGGAAATGCTGCCGTCGTGACCGGTGTTCATGGCATTTAACATATCCAGACATTCCTTTCCTCTAACCTCTCCAACGATAATGCGGTTCGGGCTCATTCTGAGGGAGGCTTTAATTAAATCGGAGATACTGACGGCTCCTTCTCCCTCTGCATTGGCATTTCTGGTTTCCAAAGAAACCAGGTTTTCCACGGATTGAATCTGCAGCTCCGCGCTATCTTCGATGGTAATAATGCGCTCCTCCTTAGGGATGTACTGGGAAAGTGCGTTTAAGAAGGTAGTCTTTCCACTGTTGGTACCGCCGGAAATGAAGATGTTGTAGGAGGAACGAACCAAAGTCTGTAAAAATTGGCTGGCATCTTCCGTAAGACTTTCCAGCTGAATCAGCTTTTTCATGGTGATGGGCTCCGGGAATTTTCGTATCGTGACGGTAGGTCCCTTTAGAGCGATGGGAGGAAGCACCACATGAACACGGGAGCCATCTTCTAAGCGGGCGTCTACAATGGGGCTTTTGGTATTTACCGCACGATTGATGCGAGAAACAATCTGCTGAATCAAATCCGCAAGCTGTTCTTCACTTTGAAAGGAGCCCTGCCAGCGCTCCATTCGCCCCTTTCTTTCCACAAAAATTTCTTTTGGACCGTTTATCATGATTTCACTGACCGTACCGTCATCCAATAGTTCGGAAAGTAGATCCAGCCTTCGAAAGCTGTCAAAAACCGCGCTTCTTAAGTAGAGCTTTTCTCGTAAAGCCAGATCCTTTCGGCTTAAAAGGGCAGAGTCGATTTCCTGATATAAATGGCTGTCACTGACTTGTTTTTCTTCCAAATCCAGCAAAAGCTCCTTTTTGATTTCTTGTTTTACCTGATCCAGGGCCAGCACTTTAAGCTCCTTTCCGATTTACCTTACGGTTCGCATTAAGATTCGCATTAAGGCTTATATTAAGATTCAAATTAAGAATCACATTAAGATTCACATTAAGATTCACATCACATTATGATTCTGATAACTATCTTTATCTCGATAAACATCTCGATATTTATTTCGATTAAAGGCTTATAAAGCCATTTTTCGGTATTGCTCCGCTTCCATCTGCTCTTCTTCGTATACCTGTCGTAATAAGAGCTCCCGGCAGTATTGTTCCAAAGCAGGGGAGGCGGCGCTTTCTTCCGTTAGAGCGGGGAGATTGCATTGGATGAATTTTTCCGCTACGCCTTCTCCTGCATTTTTCTCCAAGTATTGTTGAAGAACGGAAAGCTTAGCCTTGCTTTTCCGATCCTCTAAAACCGGAAGAAAGACTTTTCTGGCCAGGGTGAAACATTCCAGATAACGACTCATACTGCTGTCGGTATCTACAACCAATGCATCGGCGCCCGCCTCTTCCGCAATTTTTTCCAAGAAAAGAGAAAGGTCTCGTTGAGAGACACTGCTGATATCCTCCGGACTTCGAACGGGATGGATGGTGACATAATTATCCTTTGCATAGGAAAGGGCTCGTAAAATCATCGGGGTCAGATGATTTTCCTTAAAGTGATATAGGGCTTCCGTTAAACATTCCTTCTCCTTCTCCTTTTCCTGCTCCTTTGGAGAGAAGGCGGACTCTTCCAGACTGAGATAGAGTGTCTTTCTATTCTTTCCCAATTCTTTGGCTAAGGCTTTGGAAAATGTGGTTTTTCCCAAACGACCAAGGGGACTGTAAACCAGAAATACATCCGCACGATGCTGGCCGCCTTCCGCTAAAAGCTCCAACTCTCCGTACTGCACCAGAATTTCTCGCATGATTTGGTCTCCGGACTGGTATTTGTAGATACAATTTTCTTTCCGTTGCTTTGTAAGCAGATTTTCTTCGGAAAGATAAAGGGTTTTGTGGGATTTTGGAGAAAAATGAAGGTTTTTCGCATTCTTTTCGGAGAGAAGCAGAAGATCCACTTCTTTTTTCTTGGAGAAGCTTTCCAGGCTTTCTTTGTTAAGAATCGGATAGATTTGGAAGGGAAGCTTGGTGTTTTGTCGAAGATAAAGGCTAAGGCGTTTACAATACAGGGCGTCTTCATCGTAGATGGCAAGAATTTTTTCCATGACGATATCCTTTCTGTGGAAATTTAGAATTTATCCTTTCATCAGCATAATCGGGGTGTAGCCGAGAAAGAGAGAAAAAGCGTAAGGAATGTCTTCTATATGACAAAAGAAAAATAGAAGGAAAGAGAAAAGGGATGCCAGGAGGAGAAGGGGAAGACTTTCTTCCAAGGGTAAAAGGGGGATAAGAAGAGAGCATAGTTTCCAGTCTGCTCCTCCGGCGGCGGTGAAATAAAAGAGGGGATAGCTTACGAAAAGACTTAGAATCCAGTAGATAAGGGTAATAAGGGATTTTTTCAGATCTGCGGCTTCAAAGGGGAAAGCAAGAAGGAAGAAAAAGAATGAGGGAAAAAGTATAAAATAGACTTTGGGGATTTTCCGTTCTTGTAAATCTTTGATGGCTGCATAGAGTAGAAAAAGATAAAGAAAATGATGTTTGAGATAAGGCATATCCACCTCCTGAAATGGATTATAGCGGTAGCCTTAGGAATCTCCTATACTCCACATTCGGATAATATCCACTTACGGATAATATCCGAATGTGGAGTATATAGGGGAAAGTGTAAGGATATCAGCTTATCCGCTGCCCTGAGAAAAGAAAAAGTCATAATGAGAGAAAAAAAGACAGTCTTTGTGGAAAACAAATAAGTTTTGATAGAAAATTTAGTAATTATTTCGCGCTGAAAAAAGCTATCATATAAGTTTAGACATAAAGTCCAAGAAGGGGCTTTTTAACGAGGATTTCAACAGGAATTTATAAAAGAAGCTTTTCAAAGATACTTTCCAAAGAAGCTTTTCAAAGATACTTTCCAAAGAAACTTTAAAGAGATTAGGAGGATGACCGTTATGCTACAGATTCGAAAAGCAAAGCCGGAAGATTTACGGCAGATTATGCCTTTGTACGAAAAGGCCAGAGAATTTATGGAGAAAAACGGGAATCCTACCCAGTGGGGAAAGAATAATCCTCCTAAGGAGTTGATTATGCAGGATATAGCGGAGGGCTCCTTTTACGTAGGGGAAGA
>NZ_DBHIGR010000048.1:0-13258 GCF_057249185.1 Oribacterium sp. | reverse complement strand
GAGTTTGATCAATTTAAATCAGAACTTTCCTCCAAGGAAGAGCCCTTGCAGCAGTTGGAAGCTGCCCTGGACTTGGATACCAAGAGAAAAAGAATCATAGAGTTGGACCGTATGATGGAGGAACCCGATTTTTGGGGGGATCCGGAGAAGGCCAACAAGCTTTCCACAGAGGCGAGACATTTGAAGGACGAGCTGGAAGGCTTTACCGCACTAAAAGGCAATTATGAGGATATTGAAGCCCTGATTCAGATGGGGAAAGAGGAAAATGATGATTCCGTAATTCCGGAGATTCGGGAATTACTGGACAGCTTTTCCGAAAGATTGGATCAGATGAATACCACCCTCCTTCTGTCCGGAGAATATGACAGCATGAATGTTATCCTTCGTTTAAATGCCGGAGCAGGCGGAACGGAAGCCAATGACTGGGCAGGCATTCTTTACAGAATGTACACCAGATGGGCGGAACGCCACGGTTTTACGGTGAAGATTTTAGACTATCTGGACGGGGATGAGGCCGGCATTAAGTCCGTAACTATGGAAGTGGTGGGAGAGTATGCCTACGGCTACCTTCGCTCCGAGTCCGGCATTCATCGTCTGGTGCGTATCTCCCCCTTTAATGCCCAGGGAAAGCGACAGACCTCCTTTGTATCCTGTGACGTTATGCCGGATATTGAGACGGATATCGATATTGAGATTCGGGAAGAGGACATTAAGATGGAGGTTTTCCGTGCCTCCGGTGCGGGTGGACAGCACATTAACAAGACCTCCTCTGCAGTTCGTCTGATTCATATTCCCACCGGCTTTGTGGCAGCCTGTCAGGAGGAACGTTCTCAGCTTCAGAACAAAAACAAGGCCATGCAGATGTTAAAGACCAAGCTTTATCTGAAGGAAAAGGAAGAGCAGGAAGCGAAGCTTGCGGGCATTCGAGGAGAAGTGAAGGATAACGGCTGGGGATCCCAGATTCGTTCTTATGTTTTACAGCCCTATCGTATGGTAAAAGACCTGCGTACCGGGGAAGAAAGCGGCAATACGGATGCGGTTTTGGATGGAGACATCGATCGTTTCATTTCCGCTTATCTGAAGTGGATGCAGTTGGGCTGTCCGGATCGAAAGATTGCGGGAAATGACTAAAACAGGGAAAAGTTTCTTAGGAGAAGAAAGGGGCGAATGAGATGAAGATTGCTATCATGGGCTACGGAACCATCGGATCCGGCGTGAAAGAAGTGCTGGATATGAACAGAGCACAGATTGAGAAAAAGGGCGGAGAAGGTATTGAAATAAAGTACATTCTGGCCAGAAAAGAGCATATTCCCGGTGTGGAGGATGCCTTGGTCACTACAGATTTTTCCGTCATTGAAAATGATCCGGAAGTGGAGCTGGTGGTGGAATCTATCGGAGGAATTCATCCGGCTTACGAGTATATTAAAAGCTGTCTGGAAAAGGGCAAGCATGTGGTAAGCTCTAACAAGGCGGTGGTGGATGCCTGCGGTTCCAAGCTGATTCGTACGGCGAAGGAGCATAACTGCAACTTCTATTTCGAGGCTTCTGTAGGAGGCGGAATTCCGGTTATTCGTACCCTTTACCATAACTATGCCGGAGAAAATGTGACGGAAATTACCGGTATCTTAAACGGTACCACCAACTTCATCTTAACCAAGATGAGGGAGGAAGGCTCCAGCTTTGAGGACACCTTGAAGGAAGCGCAAAGACTGGGTTATGCGGAAAGAGATCCCTCTGCGGATATTGACGGCTTTGATACCTCCAGAAAGACTGCCATCCTCCTTTCCATGACCTCCGGTAATCGTTGCCGCCACGAGGATATTTACACGGAAGGAATCCGGAATGTCAGTGATATCGATATGGCTTATGCCAAGGCATTGGGATACAGCATTAAGCTTTTGGGATCCGTACAGACGGTGGAGGATAAGTACTTTGCTTATGTAGCCCCCATGATGGTGGAGGAGCAGGATCCTCTTTACCCGGTAAATGGCGTGTATAACGGTATTCGTATCGTAGGAAACTGCCTGGGAACCACCATGCTTTACGGCATGGGAGCCGGTAAGCTTCCTACTGCCAGTGCGGTTGTTTCCGATATTATTGCGGCAGTGCGTCATAAAAATAATTTCCAGGGAATCGGCTGGTCCGATAAAATGATTGAAATTGAGCCCATGGGCGGAAACGCTTTCCGTTATTTCCTTCGTATTGAAGGGACGGAAGAGGGGATTGAGAAGGAATTAAAGAGCTATTTCGTAGAGAATGGAAAGGTAAAGGTTCATGTTCTTCCCGGACGAAAGGATGAATTTGCCATTATTTCCGATATTCTTTTCGAAGAAGATTTTCTGGCTCGTCTTTCCGCTTTCGAGGATGAAACCGGAAGGAGAGTATTCCACTACCTTCGTGTAAATTCCGCTTCGGAGGAGTAAGGAGATATCGCCGGCTAGCCGCAGCAGAAACGAGAGCTTCTTTTTGGGAATATCGCTTGTATGGAACTCGATGACATAGGTCTTGCCTGCGCCATCGGGGAAGAATAAAAAGAAACGCTGGCGTCTAAGGCACCAGCGTTTTTTGTGAATAGGAGTAGGGATGGAGTGGATTAGCAATAGTGAGGAAGAAAGCTATCAGTTGGCCTTTCGCCTGGGACAGGAAGCCAAAAAAGGCGAGATCTACTGTCTGGAGGGAGACCTGGGGGTAGGAAAGACCGTCTTTGCCAAGGGTTTTGCCAAGGGCCTGGGGGTTTCGGAAAATGTAGATTCCCCCACCTTTACCATCGTGAAGGAATATCAGGGAAGAGAACAGCTCTATCATTTCGACCTCTACCGTATCGTAGATCCGGAGGAACTTTGGGAAATCGGCTTTCAGGACATGCTTTCCGGGGAAGGCATCGCTTTAATGGAATGGGCCAGCCAGGTCAGGGAGGATATCCCTCCGGAAGCCAAATGGATTTATATTGAAAAGGATTTAAGTCAGGGATTTTCCTTTCGGAGAATCCGTATGGAAGACAGCAAAGAAGAGAAGTAAAGTAAAAAACATCAGAAAGTTTATGGGAAAGCTCTTTAACAGAGGATAGGAAATAGAGCAATCTATGAAATAGAGTAATCTGCGAAATAGAGTAATCTATGAAAGAAAAGGATAAAAAATGATAAGCTTAGCATTAGACGCCTCCGGGAGAGTTTCCGGGGTTTGCCTTGTAAAGGACGGACAGATTTTAGGAGAGATGGATTTACAAATCGGACTCACCCATTCTGAAACCTTACTGCCTCTTTGTATCAGTCTTTTGGAGCATTGCAAGGTTTCTTTGGAAGAGGTGGATCAGATTTTCCTATGCAAAGGGCCGGGCTCCTTCACCGGTCTTAGAATCGGAGCGGCAACCGGAAAGGGGCTGGCTTTGGTCGGAAATATTCCCCTCTATGGAATCAGTACGCTGGAAATGTTGCAGGAAAATCTTAGCTTTTTACCAAATCCCATCCATGTGCTTTTGGATGCCAGAAGAGGACAGGTCTATACCGCATCTTACCGTTTGGGACAGTGTATTTCTCCGGAAAGGGCTGTGAGTATTGAGGAGCTTCTTGCTTTTGCAAAAGAACAGGAGGGACAGCAGATTTTCTTGGGGGACGGCATTTTTCCCTATAGAAAGCAGATTGAAGAGAGCCTGGGAAAGGATCTTTGCCTTTTCCCCAATCCCCAGAACGCCCTGCAAAGGGCAGCATCTCTGGCTTTACTGGGAGAAAAGAAAAAGGCGGAGGGCTTGGAAGCGGGATTTCATCTGGAGTATTTAAGGAAGCCTCAGGCGGAAAGAGAAAAGGAAGCAGGGGCTTTAAAGGATTTTCAGATTGTGCAGGAAGAGGCGTACAAGGATTTAGGAAAAACCAAGGATAAGCTGATTGCGAAGAACTATCCGATTCACGAATAAAGTGGGCAGAGTGGAATGGAATCTATCAAAGAATCAAGTAAGTTGTTTGGAAAGAGCAATTACCACTCATTGCTTACAATCAAGGAGGAGAAATGTTTTTTCGGTACATGGAAGTACGGGATGTGGAAGAGATTTGGGAGATGGATCAAGCACTTTTTGGCAGTATGGCCTATTCCCGGCAGGATTTTCTTCGTGCCGTGGAGGGAAAATACGATAGAGCCATTGTCTTGATGGAGGAAGAGGAAATCTTAGGCTACGCGATTCTGAGAGTCTTAGGCGTGGAAGGAGAGCTGGAAAGCATTGCCGTGAAGAAAAAGCATCAAGGTAAGGGTTTTGGGAAACAACTGCTTCGGGAAATTCTCTCCATAGGAGATCGGGAAGCCATTCAGAAAATATTTTTAGAGGTAAGGGAAAGCAATGACCCTGCCAAAGCAATCTATGAACGAGAGGGATTTCGGGCCTTTTCCAAAAGAAAGGCGTATTACCGGGATCCGGAAGAGGATGCCATCCTCATGGAAAGGACGATACAATAAATTATGTTAGAATTATGTTTACTGGGAACCGGCGGTATGATGCCCCTTCCCAAGCGCTGGCTCACCAGCTTAATGTTACGCTGTAACGGGTCCAGTCTTTTGATAGATTGTGGGGAGGGAACCCAGATTGCCATGCGGGAGAAGGGGTGGAGCCCCTACAGCATTGATACCATCTGCTTTACCCACTACCATGCAGATCATATTTCCGGACTTCCCGGAATGTTGCTTAGCATGGGAAATGCGGAGCGAACCAAGCCGGTGACCATGATTGGCCCTAAAGGACTGGCCAGGGTGGTAAATGGACTAAGAAGTATTGCACCGGAGCTTCCCTTTGCCATCGAATATATAGAAATTCAGGAAGAAGAGCAGAGATTTTCCTGTGAAAGCTTTCAGGTAGAGGCCTTTAAGGTACAACACAGTATTCCCTGCTTTGGCTATAAAATCACTATTCCCAGATCCGGAAAATTTTCCGTAGAACGGGCAAGAGAGGCGGGCATTCCCGTGTCCTGCTGGAATCGCCTGCAACATGGAGAAGCGGTAGAGCATGAGGGCAGTCTGTTTACCCCGGATATGGTCATGGGAGAGGCAAGACGGGGGATTTCGGTAGTCTATTGTACCGATACCAGACCGATTCCAAGGATAGCCGAAAAGGCGAAGGATGTGGATTTGTTTATCTGTGAAGGAATGTATGGGGAGGAGGACAAGCTCTCCAATGCCAAGAAACACAAGCATATGACTATGGAAGAGGCAGCCATCTTAGGCCGGGAAGCCCGGCCCAGAGAAATGTGGCTTACCCACTATTCTCCTTCGGAGGTTTATCCGGAGCAGTATAAGGATAAGTTCAGCCATATTTTTCCGGTGAAATTCGCCAGAGATGCTTGGAGCAAGGACATTTCCTTTGAAGAAGAGGAATAGAGAAAGAGTATAAAAAGAGTACAGAAAGAAAGAGTACAGAAAGAAAGAGTACAGTTTTATGGAAGATGTTTTGATTCTGGGAATCGAAAGCAGCTGTGATGAAACCGCAGCGGCAGTGGTAAAGAACGGAAAGGAAGTGCTTTCCAATGTGATTTCCTCTCAGGTGGCTCTTCACGCAGAGTTTGGAGGGGTAGTGCCGGAGATTGCTTCCCGTAATCATTTGGAAAAGATTGATGAGGTGATTCGTCTGGCTATGGATGAGGCGGGGAAAAGCTTTTCCGAGCTTACGGCGGTGGCAGTAACCTATGGTCCTGGACTGGTAGGCTCTCTTTTGGTGGGGGTTTCCGAAGCCAAGGCTTTGGCCTACGCCATTCAGAAGCCCTTGATTCCGGTACATCATATTGAAGGACATATTGCGGCAAATTATCTTGCCCATCAGGACTGCGTTCCTCCCTATGTTTGCCTGGTGGCCAGTGGTGGCCACAGCCATCTGCTGTATGTGGAGGATTACGGAAAAATCAAAATCTATGGAAGAACCAGAGATGATGCGGCGGGGGAAGCCTTTGACAAGATTGCCAGAGCCGTGGGACTGGGATATCCGGGAGGCCCGAAGCTGGAGCAGAGTGCGAAGGAGGGAGACCCCTTTGCCTATCATTTTCCCAAGGCCAAACTGGATACTCCCTATGACTTTAGCTTTTCCGGCGTAAAATCTGCGGTTTTAAATGAGTTAAACCATAAGAAAATGTTAGGAGAAGAAATAAGGGTGGCAGACCTTTGTGCCTCCTTTCAGGAGGGAGTCTGTGAGGACTTGGCGGAAAAATGCCTACAGCTTGCTCTGGATTTAGGGGTATCCAAAATGGCTGTGGCGGGAGGCGTCTCCGCAAATGGCTGTCTTCGAAGGAAGATGGAAGAGAAGGCGAAGGCTCACGGTTTAAGCTTTTACTGCCCAAGCCCTGTGCTGTGCACGGACAATGCGGCCATGATTGCGGCAGCAGCCTATTATGATTATCAGGCAGGAAAAAGGGGGGAGGCTTCTTTGAATGCTTATCCTTCTTTGGCTTTAACGGAAGGCTAGGGAGGGAAGAATGCCTAATCAAAGAGAAATTACCGTCATCCTTCTGATGGCCGGAAAAGGCAGCCGTATGGGATGCAAGGAAAAAAAGCAGTTTCTGCCCTTTCAGGGAAAGCCCTTGTATTATTCCGCCCTGCAAAAGTTTTGCAGCTGGGACAGGTGCAAAGAAATTCTTTTGATTCTTTCCAAGGAAGATAAAGAAAGGGTGGAAGGGGAACTTAAGCAATGGAGGGAAGAGCTGGGGCTTCGGTTCTTAGAAGGAGAATCCGCACAATGTAAAGAGGAGCTCGCTGCTTCATTTTCTCCGCTTACACAGGAAGGCATAGTAGTTTCCCTGATTGAGGGAGGGGCAGAACGCTACTGGTCTGTTTACTCCGCCTTGGAATTTTTGAAAAATAGGGAATCGAATAGAGAAAAGCATAAAAAAGAGCAGGAGATAAAGCATGGAGAAAGCAAAAATCTTCAAAACGAGCTCTCTCTTTTTATCCATGACGGGGCACGGCCCTGCTTTAGTTTAGACTTATGTGAAAGAATTTATCAGGCAAGAAAGTCCTATGGGGCAGTGATTCCGGGGCTTCCGGTGACAGATACCATAAAGCGAGTGGAGAAGGGTATTGTGCAGGAAAGCGTAGATAGAAGCAGTCTTTATCGGATTCAGACTCCCCAGGCATTTTCCTTTCCTTTACTTTGGGAAGCCTATAACGCTTTCTTAGAGAAGAAAGAAGAGGGGCTAAGCATTACGGATGACGCCATGATGGTGGAAGCCTTTACGAAGGAACAGCCCTATCTAGTTTTAGGGGAAGAGCAGAACCAAAAGATTACAGTGCCTGAAGATTTGATTTATCTAAAATTCATGGAAGAGTATAGTAAAAAATAGTGTGAGATCCTTCGAATTTAGATAGTAGTGTAAGAAAGGATAAGACCAGATGATTCAAGACCTGGGACAACATCATTTTCAAAATCAATATTATCCGGAAAAAAAGCCCGGAAAGGAGGATTTTTTCCTTTCTTTTTCAGGCAAGTCGGTTTTGGTAAAAAGAGAGTCAGGAAAGAAGGTGGATCCCTCGGATGCTATCATGAGCGGAGATGGTTTAAGCCTAAGATGTCCGGAGGGAGAGGGTTTTTCCTTTTATAAAATTAAAGAGTATTTAGCTTCTTTTCCCAAGGAAAAAGAGGAAGTACAGGAAAATGCTTTATCCCGAAAGAGAGAGCAGCAGGCCATGGTAAATGACTGGAGAAAGTCCTTTACCTACCTTTTTTCCTTGGACGGGCAGGACTATTATCTGCTGAAAGATATCGTGGAATTCGGAGAATACCTTTCTTTGGAAGAGTTGCGACGGGAGTTTAAAGGACCGAAGTCTCTGCTCTTTTTGGCCAATACAGGGATGCATCTCTTTCATTTTTATCAAAAGCACCGCTATTGCGGTGTCTGCGGCACTAAGACGGAGAAGGACAAAAAAGAAAGAGCCATGCGTTGTCCCAACTGTCAGGAGGTCTTCTATCCGAAGATTATGCCGGCAGTCATTGTGGGAATCATCCATAAGGAAAAAATCCTTTGCACAAGATACGCCAACAGACTAAGCTACTTACCCGCCCTTGTGGCAGGCTTTATCGAGATTGGGGAGACCGGGGAGGAAGCGGCGATTCGGGAGGCTATGGAAGAAACCGGTGTTCCCATTAAGGAAGTAAAGTATTATAAATCCCAACCCTGGGGAATGGCGGATGATTTGCTCCTAGGATATTTTGCAAAAGTGGATGAGGAAAAGGCTTCTTTTACGGAGATGGGAGAGGTTCAGATTATTCGAGAGGAGGAAGAGCTTTCCGAGGCGGTCTGGCTCAGTCGGGAGGAGCTGGAGCTCCAGGGAAATGATTTCAGCTTAACCAATGAGATGATGCGGACTTTTAAAGAAGGAAAGTTTGAATTACACGGAAGGAGAAACGGGTGAAAAAGGTATTGCTAATTGCCACAGGAGGAACCATTGCTTCCAAGCAAACAGAGGATGGACTGAGTCCTTCCCTTAGTGCAGAGGAAATCATTGCCTTTGTGCCGGAACTACAGAAGATTGCCGAGCTTTCCATTGTTCAGCTTTGCAATGTGGATTCCACCAATATGCAGCCCAAGATCTGGCGGGAGATGGGGGCTTGTATTCAAAAAAACTATGACCGTTATGACGGTTTTGTGGTTTTACACGGCACGGATACCATGGCTTATACCTCGGCGGCGTTAAGCTACATGGTGCAGTATTCCAGAAAGCCCATTGTCATCACCGGTTCTCAAAAACCCATTAATCAGGACAGTACCGATGCCAAGATGAATCTTCTGGACAGCGTGCGCTACGCCTGTGACCCTTATTCGGAAAATGTAGTTCTTCTCTTTAACGGCAATGTGATTTCCGGCACCAGAGCGAAGAAGATGATGGCCCGTTCCTTTCATGCCTTCCAAAGTGTGAATTTCCCTACCTTGGCAAGAATGCAGGACGGCAGAATCATTCGATATATCCCCTACCTGCCCCTGAGAGAGGCAGTGGAATTCCATTTGGATTTGGATGATTCCATCTGTGTTCTAAAGCTGATTCCCGGAACCAGACCGGAAATGCTTTCCTACCTTTTTGAAAATTATGATTGCATTGTTATGGAAAGCTTCGGTGTAGGCGGTATTCCGGAAAGTATGCAGGAAGTCTTTTATAAGGAAATGGAGAAGTGGCAGAAAAAAGGAAAAATCATTGTTATGGCTACTCAGGTGGTAAATGAGGGCTCCAATATGGAGATTTATCAGGTGGGACAGAAAATCAAAAAAGACTTCCAGCTTTTGGAAGCCTATGATATGACCTTGGAAGCCACCATTACCAAATTAATGTACCTAATGGCAAAGTATAAGGGAGATTATCCAAGCCTAAAGAAGGAGTTCTACACCACCATCAACAATGATATTCTCTGTGCGGTGCAATAGCAGGAATTGCTTTTCCTTGCTACTTTACCATACAAAAATAATAATAGGATGTGAAGTGAAATTTTTACTTTGCTTTCCGACAAAACAGCTTCGCTTGGGGGCACGCTCCCGCTAACTTCGCCACGCAGGGGTACTAAGCGAAAAACTTCCTTCCAGTCGTTTTTCGTAAGTGCCCGCGGGCTCAGATTACCCCTGCAGCGAAGCTATTTTGCATGAAAGCAAGTTTAGAAATCTCTTTTACTTCACATCCTATTTTCTTTACTGTAAGGGGAGGGCAAGGACGAAGCAATTCCTGCCATTCTTTCCGTAGCCATAGATTTTCCCCTTGTGGTTGGTGGAGATTTCCTTAGCGATGGATAGTCCCAAACCGAAGCTTTCGCTTTGGCTTCTGGCCTCATCCAGCCTTGTAAAGCGGGAAAATATTTTTTCGAATTCTTCCTTGCTAAGGCTCCTTCCTGCGGAATCCACGGAAAGGATGGCCATATTTTTTTCTCTGTATAGCTTCACATAGAGGGTAGAGGGTTTATCCGCGTATTTTCGTCCGTTATCCAAAAAGATTCGTAAAACCTCTTCCACTTGACTTTCTATAGCGTGCTTTAAGACAATATTCTGTTCTAGGTCAACCTCTAATTCCATTCCCTCTTCAAAAAACAAGGCTTCCATTTGCAGGCAGATTTCAGAAACTTTTCGGGAATAATCCATTTGTCCATAGGTAAATATCTGTTGCTCTAAACGGGAAAGCTGTAAAAGCTTTTCCACCAATCCCTGCATTTTCTTACTCATCACAGCGATGTTCTGAACAAAATCACCGGTTTCCGGAGCTAAATTCTGGTCTTCCAGAAGGGACAGATTAGCGGCGATAACAGCCAATGGCGTTTTTAATTCATGACCGGCATCGGAAATAAACTGCTTTTGCTTTTCCATGGCTTGCACACTGGGACGGATGGCCCAGGTGGAAAAGAAATAATCCAGAGGGAGGAAAAGCAGAATCAGTACCAAAGCTAAGAGCGCAGTGGAAAAGGCTTGTTTATTCAGTATGCTTAGTTCTCTCTGATAATCTCCTAAAATCAAGGTTTTTTGCCCTTCTTCTCTAAGAAGATAACGAAGCTTATAACGATAGACTGTACCGGAGCTTTTTCCTTTGCTCAAAATCTTCTTCACGATAGTATTTAAGACTTCGGAGCTCTCATCGGTGTAGATTTCTTCGTTGCTTTCCGCATCAGTTTTCGGAGAGCTTGTTTCTGCAGCTGTTTCCGAAGGGGCATCCTTTTGTTTGCTCTTCATATCCATCGGAGGAGAACCCGAATCCTTTCCTTCCGGACTTTTTTCGGAGGGGGGAGAATCAAGGGTGGAATAGTCCCAGGCCGGGGAACTTTGCTGGCTTGTGATTTCGTTATTCTCACCAATTTCCAAAATTACATAGGAAAAATAGCGACTGGGTAGAGCCTCATGTCCGTTTCGAAAGCCGGGGAACATCAGTTGCTCCAGCTCCATATCCATTTGCTCCTCCTGGGCCTTTTTACTATAGTTAAAGTTGGTGAAGGATAATATCAGTAGCATCACCGTAAAGAGCAAAAAGAGGAGTGCCATAATACGAATTTTCTGTTTTTTCATTACTTTCCTTTCTTACCTTACTTATTCGTTTTTTTTAAGAAAAGTTTTAAGCTTTTTTACTCCTCTTTGCCCTCTTCCTGCTCTGCCAGAAAATATCCCAGACCTCTACGACTTTGGATGCTAACCCTGCTTTCCAAAAGTCTGAGCTTTTTTCGGAGAAATCCGATATAAACCTCCACATGATTTTCCACCGCATCACTGTCATAGCCCCAAACCTTTTGGAGAATCTGCTCCTTACTTAGAATTTGATTTTTTCCTTGTAAAAGCATACGCATCAGTTCAAATTCCTTTTTGGACAGCTTCAGACTATTTGCTCCGGAAGAAAGATCCTTACTATCCAAATCCAGACTTAAATCTCCGAAGCTTAAGCTGTTCACTTCCTGTCCCTGTCTTCGTAATAAGGCGGAGATGCAGGCCAGTAGCTCTCTTTTGTCAAAGGGTTTGGTGAGATAGTAGTCAGCACCTCCCTCCAAGCCTTCGATACGATCCTCCAGCTGACTTTTGGCGGTAAGCATCAGAATAGGCAGACCGTTTTTTTCTTTACGCAGCTGTCTGGCTACCTGATAACCGTTCAGCTTGGGCATCATCACATCCAAAATCATTAAATCGTAAATGGCGGTTTTGGCATACTCCAAAGCCTCTTCCCCGTCATACGCCGTATCTACTTCATACTCCGCCCGCTCCAAAATCATTTTTATACTTTTAGAAAGAATTTTCTCGTCTTCTACTAATAAAATTCGCATAGGAGTCTCCTTTTTTTCGTTTTTCCTAGTATAATACAGGAAATATTGCAAAAAGCCAAAATATTTATCCTTTTAAAGCTTTACAAGCGATAAAAAAAATCTTAAAATAGGCAGGAACAAATGGTATTTTTGATAAAGGACGATTATGGAAGCGAAAAAGAAAAGTAGAATTTATGTAGAGATGCTGGGTGGCTTTTCTCTTTATGTCGGGGACAAGCAGTTAGACTTAGGAAATAACAATAAAGCCAATTTCCTAAAGCTCACCGAAATTGTCCTCTTAAGAGGGCTGGGGGGCATTTCCAAAAGAGATTTGATTGATGGAATTTTCGGTCATAAGTCCCTTTTGGATGAAAATAACAGCTTGAATAACCTGCTCCACCAGGCGAGAACCCAGTTGAAGAAGGCGGGGATGCCCGGAAAGAAGATTATTGACGGAAAAAGAGGAATCTATGCTCCGGAGTATCTTCCTGAGTATGATTACGTCATGGACGTGCAGGAATTCGAAGACATTTGCTTAAAGGCGAAGAACAGTAAGGAAGAGAGTAAGAAGTTGTCTTACTATCAGAAGGCTTTTAAGATATACAAGGGCGA
The DNA here is from genome assembly GCF_057249185.1 of Oribacterium sp. Classification (NCBI taxonomy): domain Bacteria; kingdom Bacillati; phylum Bacillota; class Clostridia; order Lachnospirales; family Lachnospiraceae; genus Oribacterium; species Oribacterium sp. Next base: position 930 of record NZ_DBHIGR010000048.1, on the reverse strand, counting down.
ATTGTTGCCGGAGTTTGCTACGGATTACTGGGTAATCTTGGAGAGCGTTCGCCTAAAGCGCCTTTATGATGAAGTGATTGAATTCTTAGGGGCTTATTACCGTGAGCATCAGGAATACGAAGAGCTTTTCATGATGTACGATCAGGCCAATAAAATCTATCCGGACAACGGATGGCAGATCGAGATGATTGATGCTTTGATTCTGAAGAAGGATTATAAGACCGCATACGATTTATACATGAAGTGCGCTCACTACTATCAGGACGAGTTGGAAGTACCCATTCCCGATGCTTTACGGGCTTGCTACGAAAGACTTTCCGACAATGTTCGTGTAGTAACCGACGATATCCGTCAGATTCAGGCCAACATTGTTCGTAAGGACGAGAAGCTGAAGAGCGAGATGGGAACCAGGAAGATTGGCGCTTACCTTTGCCCCTTCACCAGTTTTATTGACGTTTATCATGTACTTAGACGAAATCTGGAAAGAAGAGGCTCTTCCATCTTCATGATGCTTTGCACCTTGGTGGATTATGAAGGAAAGCCCATCCAGAATCAGGATAAGCTGAACACCCGTGCTGAGATTTTACAGCAGTCTTTATCCGAAGGCTTAAGAAAGGGAGACGTTTACACCAAGTATTCTTCCTCCCAGTATCTGATTCTTCTGATTGGAACCAAGAGAGAAGACTGTGCCATTATTTACCAGAGAATCTCCAGAAGATTAAAGGAGCTGGCAGGCTCTCGTGCAGAGTTCCGTTATCGTATCGTATCTCTTGCAGAGATTCCCGGAATCTTGGAGAGAAACGGTGCAATGGATGAGATTTAGAAGAAGTGCTTGACAGGAAAATGAAGCTTTGCTATGATATTCCTTGCGTTTCGCAAGCGTGCGTAGCTCAGCTGGATAGAGCGTCTGGCTACGGACCAGAAGGTCGT
>NZ_DBHIGR010000047.1:0-13807 GCF_057249185.1 Oribacterium sp. | reverse complement strand
TAATTAATGGAAAAGCGTTATTTTACGTGTATTTGTATGCAAATTTAATGTTTATTCTTGCCTATTTTTCTTCTTTTTCCCCTTGTTTTTGTATATATCCTACAAAAATACTATGGATTTCCTAAAATTTGGCCAAGAAAAAAAGAGAAACTATACAAAAATAGTCTCTCTTTTGATTTTTAAGGCTCGCTCCGAAGCAGTATAGGTATGAAATCGAGCACGCTCCCGCTAACTTCGCCCTGCGAGGGGAAGGGCTATAAGCATTCAGGTGATAAGCTCCAAAGCAGTATGGGTCTGTAATTGGACGCTCACTCTAGCCTCGCCCTGCGAGGGGAAGGACTGTATTCATTGATGAAGCTCGCTCCGATGCAGTATGGGTCTATAATTGGGGGCACGCTCCCGCTAACTTCGCCTTCGTAGCAGTACTAACTTCAAGCTTCGCTTTGCTCGCTTTCAGTAAGTACTGACGGGCTCAGATTGCCCCCTCTTATAGACCCATACTGCAATCGCTTCATTTATTGATTTTTGCAGTCCTTCCCTTCGCCGACTTTCGGTAAGTTTCGATGGGCTCAGATTGCTCTCTTTCATACCTATACTGCTTTGATCGCTTCACCAGATTGATTTCTACAGTCCTTCACTTCGCCGGGTTTCGCAAGTATCGAGCTAAGATTGCCCCTCTTACAGACCCATACTGCATCATTCGCTTCATCTTATTGGTTTCTGCAGTCCTTCCCTTCGCCGGCTTTCGGTAAATACCTGCGGGCTCAGATTGCCCCTCTTATAGACCTACACTGCAATCGCTTCATCTTATTGGTTTCTACAGTTCTTCTCTTCGCGGGTTTTTCGCTAGTATCGGGCTAAGACTCCCCCGCAATCAAATCTAAATTGCCGAAAATTCTTGCTATATTTCAATATTATCTTTTTAATTTCGCCTTACAATAAGCGCAATAGGCTACAACGATACTAAGATAAGGAATTAGCTGTATAAATTGTAGTGGTACTCCGGTATTTTGCAGGTAGTTGGCCATACTCTGACAAAAACCGAAAAGAAGGGAAGCCAGAAATGCCAAATAAGCATTTCCTCCAGCAATGGCCTGAGTAGCCAAAGCAATATAGCCTCGTCCTGCGGTCATCCCTGCGGAAAACAGTCCCACATAGCCCATGGAAAGGAAGGCTCCTGCCATTCCCGTTAAGGCGCCGCTGATGAGAAGTGCTGTCCGCTTCACTCCTTTTACGGAAATCCCCAGGGATTCCGCCGCCTCAGGATTCTCTCCTACCGCAATAATTTCCATTCCCAGACGACTCTTCTTAAAAAGAGTTGCGATGACAAAAACCAGAATCAGACTCGCATAGGTCAGGATATGCTGTCCGGAAAGAATCTTTCCTATAAAGGGAATGTTCTCCACCAAAGGAAGATGCAAAGCCGGAAGCTTTAGGCTGTGTAAAGAGGTAGAGGCTCCCTTTTCCCCGGTAATCAAAAACAGAAGGAAGACGGTTCCTCCGGAAGCCAAAGTGTTTAAGGCAATACCGGAAAGAATGCCGTTGGAATGCAGCTCCAAGATAAAGTAAGACAAAAGCAGGGAAATCAAAAGCCCTATCCCCACCGCCGCCAAAAAGCCCAAAAGCGCACTTTGGCTAAAGGCACTGACAATCACCCCGAAGAAGGCGGCAAAAAGCATGGTCCCCTCTAAGGCAATGTTGCTGACCCCTGCCCGAGAGGCAGTCATGGCGCCCAGGGTGGTAAGGAGTACCGGGGTTGCGGTACGAAGCATGGCAAAGTAAAAGTCTTCCTTTCCCAAAATGGATAGCAGTTCTCCCATTACGCCTCCTCCTTTCCCGGTTCCGGTAGCGTCTTAAGCACTTCTGCTGATTCGGCTTTTGTTGCCGCCGCCCCGGCATCTTGTACCGACTCGGCACTTGCGGCCGCCGGCCTATTCTCTGCCGCCGGCAGGGCTGTATCCGCTGCCGCCAAGGACTCCTTCACTTCTCTTCTATGCTCCCATCCGGAAAGGAAGGCCTCCGCGGTAACAAAGAGAATCAGTAAGGCCTGAATCAAGGCTACCAATTCATTTTGCACATCGGACTTTCTGGACATAATATCCGCACCCACACGGATATAGGCCAGGAAGAGGGCGGAAAAGGGCACCAATGCCGGATTATTACGAGACAGGATAGCAATAATGACGCCGTCCCAGGCATAGGAGGGAGACTCCTGCCAGTTAAAACGCTGATACATGCCCATTTGCTCCACCGCCCCTCCAAGGCCGGCCACCATTCCCGCCAGAACCTGGGTCAGGAGAATCACCTTGGAGGAGGAAATTCCCACCATTTTCGCAAAGGAAGGATTGCTTCCGGAAAGCCGAAGCTCATAGCCGAAGCGGGTTTTGTACAGCAAAATACTGAAAAGTACCGCCAAAAGCAGGGCCAGGAAAAAGCCCAGGTGCAGCTTACTGCCCTTTAGCAAAATCGGCAGTACCGCAGTTTTGGCATATTTTAAGGAAGCAAAGCTTCCCGCCTCCCGATCCGCAAAGTATTTGCTGATGGTAAAGAGTCCCAGATAAAAAAAGACATAGTTTAACATTAAGGAAGTGACCAGCTCATTGGCCTTAAAATACAGCTTCGCCAGAGCAGGCAGGCTTCCGATTATGCCTCCCATCCCTGCCGCCAAAAGTAAAATCACCAAGGGATGCAGGGGGAAGGGCAGGCTTAGGCGGATGGCCAAGGCCGCGGTAAGCACCGCGGAAATATACAGGCAGGCATCTGTAATCATGGAAAAGTTTCCCGATTTAAAACAAAGGCTTAGGGCAAGCCCTGTAAAAATCAGCGGGGTGGCCTGGGCAAAGATGGAAAGAAAATGCCGCATACTGCCAAAGGGGCCTAAGAGCAGATAAGAAATGGCTGTCCAAGGCTCCTTACTGACCAAAAAGATAATCAGCATGGAAATGCCAAGGGAAATCCCCAGTGCCAGAATAAAACGAAAAAGCTGAAATTGTTGTTTACTGCTCATAAGCCTCTCCTATTCTCTCCTGACTGTCTTCCTTAACTCCCAGCATATATAAGCCCAGCTCCTCCTCCGTCAGACTGCCGTCATTGTCCAGATAGCCCACAAATCGTCCCTCATGCATCACAAGGATATGGTCACTTAGGGACAGAAGTTCCGTAAGGTCTGCAGAAATCAAAAGCACCGCCTTCTTATTCTTCCGCATATCCAGGATTTTCTTTCGGATAAAGGCAATGGCCCCCACATCAATTCCTCTGGTGGGCTGATTCAGGATAAACAGATGGGGATTGGCCTCATATTCCCGTCCGAAAATCAGCTTCTGAGCATTTCCGCCGGAAAGGGATTTCACATCCTGCTTGGTATTTTTGTATTTTACGGAAAAGGCCGAAAGAACCTTCTTGGTAAAGGCCTGAATTTTTCCACTGTTCAAAAGTCCGAAGGAAAAAAGCGTCTCCTCCCGATAGCTTCGGGAAATGGCATTTTCCTCCAAGCTAAGCCTGGGCGCGGAGCCATAGAGGAAGCGATCCTCCGACACATAGGAAATTCCCAGGTCCTGTCGCTTCTGTACGGAAAATGCATAAAAGTCCTGGGAAAAGAGCTGTAGCTCTGCCCCCTTTGCTGGAAGCGTTCCCACCAAGACCTGACAAAGCTCATTTTGTCCATTTCCGTCAATACCGGCAATTCCCAAAATTTCTCCCTCGGAAAGAGAGAAGGACAGATTTTGTAAAATCGCCTTTTCCCCCTCTCCCTGCAGGAAAATGTTTTTCCCGGAAAAGACCTTTTTTCCCGGAGAAAATGGCTCTTTCTCGATATCCAGACGAATTTCTCTTCCCACCATCAGTCGGGAAATATCCGCCTCCGACAGGCTTTCCACCCCATAGGTTCCCATGGTCTTTCCGTCCCGGAGAATGGTCATTCTGTCGCAAAGAGCCTTTACTTCCTGCAATTTATGGGAAATAAAGAGGATGGTATGCCCCTTTTCCCGCAAGCTCCGAAGTTGCAGGAAAAGCTCCTCGGTTTCCTGGGGCGTCAGCACCGCTGTGGGCTCGTCCAGAATAAAGATTTCCGCTCCTCTGTAAAGCGCCTTTAAGATTTCCAGCTTCTGTCGCATGGCAATGGAAATGTCGGAAACCTTTTTTTCCGCCTCCACTTGCAGACCGTATTTTTCGGAAAGGGCCTTACATTCCTCCACCGCTTTTTTACGGTCAACAAATAAAGACTTGCCGGTTCCCAGAACCAGATTCTCCGCCACCGTCATGGAAGGAATCTGCATAAAATGCTGATGCACCATGCCGATGCCCTTTTCCATGGCTTCTTTGGAGGAATGAAACTCCACTTCCTCCCCCTTTACCAGTATTTTCCCCTTGGTGGGGGCGATTTCTCCATAGAGCATCTTCATCAATGTGGACTTGCCTGCTCCATTTTCCCCTACTAAAGCATGAATCTCTCCTTTTTCCACGGAGAGATTCACGTCTTCATTGGCCAAAACGCCACCGGGATAGATCTGGTAAAGTCCTCTTCCTGCTATGACTTCCACAGTTCCTCCTGTTAATATTCCTGATTCTATGCTGTAACTGATTCTCCACTTAGCCTTTCTTTAGAAAAGCTTGCAAAGCCTTTGCCAACTCTACGCTCCGAAAAAGCTTGCCGGGCAAGCGAAGATTTTGTCGGGATTTATTCGCCGCTGATAATGCTCTTTAACTTGCTTTCTTCCATACCGTAAGCAGTGTCTACAGTCACCTTGCCGCCAAGGATATCCTGCTTTGCGTCCTCTACCTTCTTCTGTACGTCTTCCGGTACTTCCTTCTTGTAAATGTCATTTTCCGCAATACCGACTACGCCGTCCTTAAGGCCCAGCACCTCCGCCTCACCGAAGGGAAGCTTGTCCTCTGCCGCCTTTTCCACGGAAAGATACAGGCTCTCTCCCACATTTTTGATGGCGGAGGAAATGATGTATTCCTGCTCAGGCTTTCCGGCATAAGCTTCCGCCTGGTCGGAGTCTACCCCGATAACATACTTCTTGCTTTCCGCCGCAGCCTCGATAACCCCTACGCTGGCAGGACCTGCTGCCACGAAAACGGTGTCCGCATTGTTGGCATACTGGGTTAATGCCAGATCCTTTGCTGTAGCGGAATCCACATAGGAGCCTACATAGGAAACCAATACCTTTACCTCAGGATCCATAAACTTTGCGCCCTGAATGTATCCTACTGCAGAGTCATTGATGACCGCAGCGGTATCCTTTGCCCCTACGAAACCGATGATATTGTCTTCATTTGCATAAGGCATGGAAGACTTGGTTACCCCTGCTGCCAAAACACCGGCCAGGAAGGCACCCTCATTTTGCTTATAGCTCATGGAATATACATTGGAAAGGTCTCCCAAAGTATAGTCTACAGCAGTATCGAAAAGGATGTACTTCTTCTCCGGATATTCCTGGGCAATCTTCTCGGTGATTTCCTTCATGTCCCAAAGACCGGTGATAATCAAATCCGCATCGGACTCGGAAGCATCCTGCATAGCCCCTTCAAACTTGGTCTTGTCGTTCCCCATTTCCACCATGGTCACTTCCGCCTTGTCGGAAAGCTCTTCCTGAATCTTCTTCATTCCTGCCTGCGCGGAATCGTTAAAGGCCTTGTCTCCGAAGGAACCGGTAACCAAAAGGGTGACCTTCAGCTTCTTGCCGTTACTTTCCTTATTGCCTTCCGCCTTCTCCTCCTTAGCTGCCGGGGTAGTTCCCTCCTTCGCGGCCTCTGTAGCGGTGGTGGCTTTAGCATTTGCATTGCCTCCGCAAGCTGCCAAAACAGCCATCATTCCTACTGCACTCAATCCTAAAATCCAATTCTTTTTTCTCATTATTCCTTCTCCCTTTCGTAAAATAAACTTGTATGAAGTCTATCCAGCTCTGCCAGATAGTTCTCCTTCTTGAATTTGGGTACAAAGCTCTCTTGGATTCTTTTGGCTTCCGCCCCCTCGTTTTCCAAAAGTCGCATGACCGTATCCACAAAATAGTGGGCGGGAATCTGATAGGCCTCCCTTTCATTTTCCGTGCCGAAGTCCCGGCCATGAATTCGTCCCTTGAAGCCGGAAATGCCGATTTCCACCGTGGGGAAAAGCATGGACAGGTCTCCCATATCCCCGGAGGCTGTGCCGTGGGTTCCCTCCGCAATCCGGCTTTCCGGCATATAGCGAAGAATCTGGCTCCGTACCAGCTCCGTAAGAGCCGGATCCTGCTCCAAGGGAAAATAGCCCGGGGTATTTTGGATTTCCAGGTCGCAGTTTATGGCCAGAGCCGCTCCCCGTAAAGCCCGGTCCACCTTTCTCTCCGTGCTTCGGATAGCCTCCACCGTCTTTCCCCGAATATACATTTCCATCTTGGTTCTGGCAGGAACGGAATTCACCGTCTGTCCCCCCTCGGTTACGATGTAATGCACCCTGATGCAATCCTCCTCCGGAAAGCTTTCCCGAAGGGCATTGATGGCGGAAATCGCTAAAGTCATGGTATGAAGAGCATTTACCCCCAAATGAGGGTTAGCCCCGGCATGAGCCTCCGTGCCCAGGAAGGTGACCTTCTTTTGGCAGAAGCCGTTTAAGGAAGCTCCCACCTCGGCCTGATAGTCCGTGTCGATGAGCCCCATACTGTGGCAGGACAGAAGTGCCGCACAGTCATCGAAAAGTCCCAGGGAAATCATTTCCTGCTTGCCGGAGGAATGGGAAATTTTCCCCTCTCTAATGAGATTTCTTCTATAGTCCATGTCGCAGAATTCTTCCGCAGGAGTGAAGAAGAGCTTCACCTTTCCCGGAAGCTGTTCCATAATACCGGCTTCCTTCAGCGCCAAAAATACGGAAAGCATCACCCCGGTCTGGGCATAGTGACCGCAGGCATGGGCGGCATTTTGGTCGCTTGAGGCATAGGGATGCCCCAGAACCGGCACCGCATCAAACTCCGCAATTAAGCCGATGCAGGGACCTTCCTTTCCGGAATCCAAAGTCGCCATAAGTCCCGTGTAAGCCACCTCGGTAAAGGGAATCTCCGCATCCTTTAAGGCCTCTTCCACCTTTTCTCGGCTCCGAAATTCCTTATAGCCCAGCTCCGGGTTTTTGAAAATGTCTTCCGCCAAGGCGATGGCCTTGGGCAAAATACGTTCCAGTTCTTCATGTACTTTTTGCATAGGATTTCCATCCTTTCTTTAGGGTATTGGCTTGCTGTTGTACTGTCTTGCTGTTGTACTGACTTGCTGTTGTATTATTTTTCTATTTTACTATCTTTATTTATATGCAACCTTGTTTTATATACGGTCTTATTTTACTGTACCGGCTTGCTGTCGCCGTTCCCTGGGCGCAACAGTTTGTTGCAAAAGTAAATATCTTTCGTATTCGTTCTTTGGCTGACTGCTATAGAAAAAGCTCCTTATCGCTTCTCCCGCCTTGCCTTCTTGGTCTCTTGGAGCATTCTTCTGTAGGCAAATATCATAAGAAGCAAGAGGAACATAGAGTAATAGGGAAAGAGCTTCATGCTAAAGCTTCTTCCCAGTACCCCAAAGAGGGGAGGCATAATCAAGGTGCCCACATAGGCTGAGGCCATTTGTGCTCCGATGAGGGCTGAGGAATGCTCCACCCCAAAGTTATAGGGGGTGGAATGAATTACGGAAGGATAAACCGGGGCACAGCCCAGGCCGATGAGAATTAAGGCCGGCAGTACCATAGCCTTACTCCAGGGCGTAAAGAGGAGAAAAATACCGAAGAAGACAATGGTGCTTCCCCCCAGTACCAACTGCTCATCCTTCCATTTCATGGTAAAAAAGCCGGAAAGAAAACGGCCGAAGGTAATCCCAAAGTAATACAAAGCCACAAAGGAAGCCGCCAGATTCTCTTCCATCCCAAGAGCCAGCACCATGAAAGAGCCTGCCCATAAGCCCACGGTCTGCTCCAAGGCACAGTAGGAATAAAAGCTCGCCATACATTCCTTGGCTCCGGGAATGGCAAAAATCTCTTTAAGGCTTAAAGCCTTTTGTTTGGGGACTCCAGATGGAAGAGCTTCTTGCTTTTTAACTTCTTCAGAACAGGATTCCAGCTGAGATTCATTTTGCCGGAACTCATTTTGCTGAGAATCTTCTTGTTTTGCAGTGCTTGCAGCATTTTCCTTAAGTTCCTCCGGCTTTTTCTTCCATAAAGAAAGACTGCAAAAAAGGGCAATAGCCAGAGCAAATTGAATCAGAGAAACAATCAGGTACCCCCTGCTCCAAGGCTCTCCCTTTTGTAAAACAAAGCCCATAATATAAGGACCTACGGAGGCTCCCAAGCCCCACATACAATGTAGCCAGCTCATGTGTCTGCTGGAATAGTGCAGAGCCACATAGTGATTTAAGGCCGCATCCACAGAACCTGCTCCCAAACCGTAAGGAATGGCAAAGAGGCAGAGCATAAGGAAGCTGTGGCTAATGGAAAAACCAAATAAGGCAATAGCGGTTAAAAGCACCGAAATTGCCGTAATTTTCCCGGTTCCAAAGCGACGATTCAATTTTTCACTGTTTAAGCTGGAGAGAATGGTTCCTCCGCAAATAATCATAAAAACTGTTCCCGAATAGGATACGGGAACAGCAAATTCCTGATACATGATCGGCCAGGCCGAGCCCAGCAAAGCATCCGGCAGTCCCAGACTGATAAATGCCAGATAAATCATGAGCAACAGTATAGAAAACATCTTCTCTCCCCCTTAAATACAATACCGCTCAAGAATACTCTGAAAAGAAGTTCTATGCAATAAATTTTAGGGAAAGTTATGATTTGAAAGCGATGATTTGAAAATGATGGTTTAGCCGCTTACTTTTTGCTCGGATTTCCTATAGTAGTCCAGAAACTCTTCATCTGTCATTTGCCTCCCCCTTTCATCGCAAAAAAGAGAAGCAAAATATTATTCCACTTACTTGATTATGCATAAGTAATTTATATTTTACTTCCAGTCCATCATTGCTTTTTCTAACTCTGAAAAATTACAATTTGCTCTTCTGATAGTTCCTGTTTCCTTTTGCTTCTGATATAATTTTTCTACCTTTTTCATAACCTTTGTTTTTATCTTAAGGCAAAAAGCATATTCTTTTTCAAATAAGTCTTTGTATCTGATGTCATCAAGCTTATCAAACTCAATTCTTTCATAACAACCCTTCGGTACAGGTATCATTTTCTTAATATCCAATATAGACAATATGTGCATTTTTTCTTCATCAGAGTAATCTTTGTATATATCTCCATTTATAGTAATGTTATTATCAATTACTTCATAAATCAAAAAATGCTCATCAGAAACATTCTTCCATCTTTTGTGCTTTTCCTTTGCAGAAGATATTGGAATAAAATAATTATAGTTTTCTATTCCAACAATAATTCCAACAAATGGTTTAATACTGTTTCTATACGATGGGTTGTAATAAACTTCTGAATCTATTTGATTTAGATATTCAAGATAATCAGGATTTATAGCGTAAAATCCATATTTAATCGCTTCTGCCATTGTCTTCTCCTAAAAAAACAGAGAGGTTTTATCCTCTCTGTTCGCTTTAATGCTTCACCTTTGGGATATAGGTAGTGAGACACCTTCTTTAATGCTCCACCTTTAACGGTAGCGGGACACCCTTTTTATTTACCGGAAGTATAACAAATATTTTTAGAAATGTCAAATTGGTAAATCTCCTAAGATAATATCACAATTTATGAAATGCACCAATATACAGTACTTCAACTTAGTCATTTCAGTCCGCTATTTAGTCTAAACTTGGAACAATTTCTATACTGTCCAGTAAAATCTCCATATTCACTACAGGATTTCCGGAGAGTTTTACTTTCTTTAAGTTCGGAAAATTCCGGAGGACGGAGATATCAGAGATGTAATTTTCCGAAATATCCAACTCCTCAAGAGTTGTAAGCCCCTCTATACAATCCAGGTTCTCCAGTGTATTTCCGGCAATGTACAGCCTTTTCAGAGCCTTAAAATGGGAGAGATAGGCCTTTGCGTTGGGATAGAAGTTCCTTGTTTCATTATCCAAATTTTGGATTCTCGCAAGAGAAAGATTTAAGACCTGAACCGTATAATCGTCCTCCAGTTTGCTCAGATAAAGGGGAAGAAGAGGCTTGTCCGCCGTAATACTATCATCTTCGAGCAGAAAATACATTTCCTTTACGCCGAGATTGGAAAGAGAACTGCTGTAGTCTTGGTAACTGTCCATGGGAGTTCCGCGGAAAGTAACTTTTTGTAGGGAAGGAAGCTCCCGTAAAGCCGGCCCTAAAGAAGGCAGTACCTCTCCTATAATGCCGTTTCCGACAATCACTAAATCACTTAGGCTATTCATACCGCGTAGGAAGTCTCCCTCATATTCCTGTGCACTATTATGGATAGTCAAACTCTTAAGAGATGGCATACCCGCGATTTTATCCAAGTCATTGCAATAAACCTCTGCATTTTCCAAAGCGGATAAGCCGTGTAAATCCGGAATCTCATAATTATGGTAAGCAAAGCCCAAAGTCTGTAAAGAAGTAAGGCTCGACAGAGCATCGGCATTTTTCAGATTACTACAGTCCAGGTAAAGGCTGTTTAAAGAACTTATATTTCTCAGCCCGTCCAATGAAAGAATCGGAAGACTGACGAGATGGAGCGACTTCAGCTTCGGCATATTTTGCGCGAACTGTAGATCTTTAAAATTCGGAATGTTGGAAATTCCCAGATTCTCAATCTGAGGCATACCGGATAGAACACTAAGATTTCCTACAGACTGCGAATAGGGTCCGTTTATAAATAAGCTCTTACAATTGCGTAAAGAGGAGAGTGGAGAAAGGTCCAATGGCTCATCTCTACCACTTTCTATTCTTAAAGCTAAGTGTTCCAGATTCGGAAAATAGCTGAGTACACTGATTCCCGGCTCGAAATCCGAGTCTACCGATACGGAGAGTTCTCTTAAAGAAGAGAAAGACTTGTAAATATCTGCAATATCTTTCGTTTTCGAATAATCATAACTGTAGGACGGCTCATCGCGGAACGTAACGCCGGAAAGACCGATGATTTTCTCGGGATTCAGAAGTGTTCTTTCCATTTCGCTAAAAGTAGCGTATTCTGTAGAAAAAAATTGCAGATTGGAAAGACAACGAAGATCATTGGCATTGTCATCATCATAGGAATAGCGAAAACCGGAGCCGAGGGAAAGAGAAATTAAACCGGTGAAAGGCTGTATATCCTCTTCGTCAAGATAATCCGCTCCGGGAAGATAGACGGTATGTTCCTCGACCGGCTTTCCGGAATCGTCCACCGAAGTGGAGTAAGAGAAAAACCATTTATCCACACCGTCAGAAAGATCCTTCTTCTTGATGATAGCAAGGTACTGTAAAGAAGCATAGTCCTTCGCCGTAATTTTTGACAAGGGCTTGGAAAAGGCCTTTTCAGAAAAGCTTTTCATCACATCCGCTTTCGGAGTCGTTCGGTAGCTTTCCTTATTGCTGACAATTCCGGGAGAACGATAACGAAGAAGGGGAAGGATACTTACAAACAGAAAAGCAGTGGAAAGAATGCCGAGAATGACAACAACCGCAATTACATTAAGCAACTTAGAGTTATTATGTACGGTGGCATCGGGCTTATTGTAATTCACTTCCTTTATATTAAAATTCTGAGTAATGTTCGGCTTATACGGCTCGATGTATACCTTGGTATTACAAAACTTACAGGTGACAAAGCCTTCTTTTAATCCATCAGGTATATCAAGCTGGCCATGGCAATTGGGGCACTCTATTTTAGTGACAGTCATAGTTGATCCTCTTTACCTTTTTGTATTGATTTTATTAAAAACGTCCACCTAAGTTTACAATATTAACAGGAACATATTCAAGGGTAAGGAGACAGATAGGCTGAACTTTTATCTACTCCTATACAGACTATTTCCATTTTGTCTTATGCTTCATGAACAGCAAAAAAAGGCGCTAAAGGCCGCCTTCCCTCATACCGTTCCCAACTTAACCGGCTTTTTATTTCTGGGCTTTGCCTATGGCATCTATATGCATAGCGCCGGTCTTTCCGTGGTCTATACCTTCTTTATGGCCTCTTTAATCTACGGAGGTTCCTTAGAGCTCTTGGCTGTGGGATTTCTGCTGGGTCCATTTGCTCCTTTGGAAACGCTTTTTCTGGCTATAATGATTCAGCTTCGCCATCTGTTCTACGGTATTGCCATGCTGGGACTGGGGGTATCCATCCTGTCCTTAGTTATTTTTAAAGCAGAGCATTTCATCCTACCTGCCATGCTGGGAATCTTAGGCATTTTCCTCCTGGCAAAGCCTAAGCTGGAACAGCAATTTATGGAAGCGAATGCAAGCTTATGACTGTATGGCAACGCATCATTATCATAGCGCTTTGTATTCTGGGCACCATGCTGACCCGCTTTTTGCCCTTTATCTTATTTCAAAAAAATACCCCTAAAACAGTGCAATATCTGGGAAAGGCTCTGCCTCCCGCAAGCTTTGCTCTGCTTTTGGTGTATTGTCTTCGTAATGTTCAGTTATTTAGCGGAAACCAAGGACTACCGGAGTTTCTTTCTCTTGGACTAACCATCCTGATGCATTGTTGGAAGCGGAATATGCTGCTTTCCATCTTCTCCGGCACCGTCCTGTATATGCTGTTTCAACAGGGGATTTTGGCTTTGCCGTTTTAACGGCCTAGGAATTGTCAGAACAGCTATGCGTCTTTAAAGATAGCGATTATCGATTGCTCTACTCATGTAAGCGCCTTTTTTGAAAAATCCGCCTTCCTTTAAGCCCCAAGCGATTGCCGAGCAGGCAAGCTCTTCTTTAGCATTCATTTTCGCACTTAGAGAGGTGAGAACTATCCCTTGGGGGAACAGCTGTGCACTCAGGTATTCATACAGCCTATCTGCCTCTCCCTTTTCCACCAGCTTCGTAAGATAAGTAGGATTGGTATCCCACCATTCAGATGCCTTACAGAAGGATGCACTGGCACGCATTTCTCCAGTAGAGAGCTTCTCTGCGCAAAGCGCACGCAAATTTTCTAGCTGTGCCTCCTCTATCACACCATTTGTAATCGAATAAGCATAGTACGCACAAGCCAGACCTTCATCTTCAGCTTCCTTTAAAAGGTAAAGATTCGAAATGCCCCTTTTCTTGTATTTCTTCCACTTTGCGGCAATATCATGAAATACCTTTCCACTATAACGATCAGAGCTTCCCTGCTCTAAGGCTTCTTCCAATGCAGGAAGATCCACCTCTTTCTTTTCCCAATCATCAATCAAATTATACTGTAGCTCTGCCATCCTCTTCCTCCTAATCTTAAAGTAAAGCACAAGACAAATCCTTTACTTTTCATTGTATTTCGAAAATCATAAATTACAAGAGAAAAGCCACTATATTTGTTCTCTGCGTCAAGTAAGCCTTTTGCCAAAACCTCCAATAGTGCTACAATATCCATTAGAGTAATCTCCTTTGCATAGTTTTTTAGTCGAAACCATTGTATCAAAGTGTTAATGATTACTCTCTTTTTATTCCTTTAGCAACTGACAAAATCTTTACTCTATTGGCAAAGAAAGGGAATGCGCTTTATGAATTCAGAGCAGATTGAAAAGAAGAGACAGGGTGAAATCCGTTTGATCTCGGAGATGATTTCTCTATACTGCAAGAAGAAGCACGGTGGATCCGGGGCACTTTGCGAAGAATGTAAGGCGCTTTCGGACTATGCCATATCGAGGATTGCCCGTTGTCCTTTTATGGAAAAAAAGAGTTTCTGCAGTTATTGCCCGGTACACTGCTATTCGCCGG
>NZ_DBHIGR010000046.1:0-13850 GCF_057249185.1 Oribacterium sp. | reverse complement strand
TTTCTTTTCAGCAATGATTTTAGACCAGGAAAGGAGCGGAGAACAGAAAAAGCGGGCATGGCAAGAAAAGCAGGAAGAGGAAGAGAACAGACAAAGAAAGCAACAGGCAATCCGCTTTGCTTCCTTGGAAGAGCTGCTTTCCCGTTTTCATAAGCTGGAAGATATGCAGGATTTAGAAAAAGAAGCAGCCGGTCGAAAAGAAGAGTTCCTTCGCTTCGTGGAAGAGGAAGGAGGAGAGCAGGCCTTTTCTTTATTGGAAGAGAAACAGAAGGAATGGGAGGAAGGCCCTTCTTTAGAGGAGAGCAGGAGAAAGCTGGAAGCTTTCCGGAAAGAGGAGGAGGAAAGAAGGGAAGAGATTCGGAGGAAACGGGCGGAAAGAGAAGCGAAGGTTCGGAATCTGGATTTCCTGGAAGAGCAGGAAAGACTTTTGGCACAGAAAAAAGAAGAGCGAGAGGCCTTGGAAAAGCGCTACAATCTTTTGCAAAAAACCAAAGCTTATCTGGAAATGGCCAAGGAGCGTTTTGCTCTGCAATATAAGGAGCCTATTTTGGAAGCCTTCCAAAAGTATTTTCAGAGTATCTGCACAGAGCCCCTGCAATTCCAGATGAGCGAGGACCTGGAGCTTAGCTTTGTGGACAGAGGCTTAAGCCGGGAGCAGGGTTATCTAAGTGAGGGCTTGCAGGACCTCTGCCGTTTCTGTCAAAAGTTGGCCATCTTTGATGCCATGTTCCAAGAGGAGAAAGCCTTCTTATTATTGGATGATCCTTTTAGCCATTTGGATGAGAAAAATGGAGCAAGAGCCAGAGCCCTATTGGAGGAGCTGGCTGAGAGCCGTCAGATCTTTTACTTTACCTGTAGTGAGGAACGAAGGGCATAAGCAAAAGCTATTAACGAAAGCCGTTATCGAGAGATAGCGGCTTTTTTCGTGCCTTTTTATGCCTTTTAGGGCAAAAAACTTATAAAGAAAAATTATTTTGCAAAAATAGAATATTTTTTGATTTTTTGCTTATATATTAAAAAAATAACGCGATATACATACATAGCAAAATAATTTAAGAAAAAAGGAGCTATAAAACATGAGGAAGATAAGAAATAGAGGAATTAGAGAAAAGCCCCCGAAGAGGGGCGAGAAAGGCGGAAAAGCACCGCCGGCGGGAAGAGCTTAAGAGGGTAGCTGCAATACACTCTACTCTTTCGAAAATACGGTAAGAGGACCGGGGAACACCCGTGGGAGCACAGAATATACGGCAAAGAGAGTTCAGCACTATTTATGCCTGAACCGAGGGCGCTGAGAAAAAGAAGAGCCCGTGGTGAGATTCCCCCGTCCCCTTAAAACTTTATAAAAGCATAGCTCCTTTTTCTAAGGAGAAAGAGAAGAATTTCTTCTTAGTAAGAAAATAAACGAAAGCAAACGAAAAAAAGAGTATGAAAAAAATTGTCTGCATAGACATTTTTTATAAAGAACGCAAAGTGAGGGATAATTAATGATGAAGAAGAACATGAACAGATTAGCAACATTGGCATTAAGTGGAATGATGGTACTTTCCACCGCCGCACCGGTATTCGCGACAAGCACAAATATTGATAAGACCAATCCTAATCTGAATAAGTATTTTGGTAAGGAAGAGGCAAACGTAGGTGTAAGTGCAAATGCCGGCGGAAAGCTGGAGGCTTTGGGAAATTCCGTTTCCTTTGATAAGGTAATCCGTGTGGAGACTGACAACGGTGAGATGGTAGACCAGCCGGATGTGGTATGGACATATACCGTTGCAGGAGTCACAAACAACCAGAAGATTAATGTCGGCGGAGCATCCGAATCAGCAGCATTTGAAGTAGGTAAAACAAAAATTGTAGATAAAAATAATCAGGAAATGATTGTTTTAGCCGGACAGGCTTCTCAGATTGATGAGACCACCAGTGATTTAAAGGCGGAATTTAAGGCGAACAATTTTGAACTTACCGGTGCTACTTTAAAAGATTTTACTGATGGTGTAAAAATCAGCTTTAAGCCTGCTGCCTTTGCTACTCCGGGAGTATATCGTTTCGTAGTGACGGAAGGAGCTGCAACAGGAGCAAACAGCGGAGACGTGGAGGCTATGAAGGTTAACGTGGATGGTGTGGAAAAACCCTACCAGACTCAGCGTTTCCTGGATGTGTATGTACGTCTGAAGGATGGCAGTGCTGACAGAGAGATTTACGGTTATGTTCTCCACAGTGGAGATACTCTGGTTTCCAGCAATGCAACAGGAAATAAGCATACCGGAGACAAGAACAGCGGCTTTGATGGAGATGGCAATAAAACGGGCAAGAGGGATACTCCTCAGGGATATACCCGTTATACCCCAAGAAAGATTAAGATTGATAAGAAGATTTCCGGAATGATCAATAAGGATAATCTCTTTCCCTTCACAGTCAACCTTTTTCATAATCCAGTCAATGGAGGAGCAGCTTATGACAACCCGGATTTGCAGGTTAAGGTAAAGCTGCCGAGACAAAGTAATTATACCGTTAAGAAGGCAAGTGATATTCCCGGCTTAGGAGCAAAGTTGAAGGATGGAGACTCCCTGGAAATCATCGGTCTTCCCAAAACCACTACCTATAAAGTAAAGGAGAACAATAACACTGCTTTAACTATTAAGTCTGATGTGCGTTTCTCCGAGGACGTGGCACATGAGATTCCAGATACTGTAACAGCAGTTTCTGAAACAGTATTACCGACAAAAGACTCCACAGAAAGAGGCGAAGGTAAGAGCTTAGTAGAGAAGGACAGCCATGTGGCTTACCACAACCACATCGATGAAATCACACCTACCGGTGTAGTACTGACTGTAGCTCCTTATGCCATGATGTTAGCAGTGGCAGGAAGCATGGGCTTCATGTTCTTTAACCGGAAGAAGGAAGAGGAATAAGTCGTCTATCCCTTCTTAGGATAGAGGAGACGGGAAAAGGAAAGCCTTAGGGTTTTTCTTTTCCCCGGATTCTTCCTCATCCCTTTTTTCCCCAATCCATCCCGGTCATCCCGGATAGATGCGAGATTTTCGGGAACAAAAGTATTGCATGTATCCCGGGATACAAGAGTAGAGAGGCAAATATGAACATTGCGGTGAGAGCGGCAAGGCTGGGAGATCGCATGATTACCGTCTTAGCTGCCATTCTAATGATTCTACTCATGAGCTACGGGGGATTTTCCCTTTGGTACACCTATATGACCATGCAAGAAGGATTTTTAAACAATGACTTAATGTCCTTAAAACCAGTAGTAAGTGAGGATGGCAGTCTAAGCTTTGAGGAACTCTTAGCCTTAAACAAAGATACCAGAGCTTGGATTACCCTGGACGGAACCAATATCGACTACCCTATGGTACAGGGAAAGGATGATATGGAATACGTCAATAAGAATGTGGAGGGAAATTTCTCCCTATCCGGATCCATTTTTATGAGCTATCACAATGCGCCGGATTTTTCCGACCCCTATATCCTGACCTATGGACATCATATGGACAACGGCGGAATGTACGGAGATGTGATGGAGTTCATCGATGACAGTTATTTTGAAGAGCATAAGACGGGAACTTTGTATCTACCCGGCAAGGCAAGGCAGTTAGAGGTTTTTGCCTGTATGGAGGGAGATGCCTATGACCCCTATATCTATAATGTTATGGATAAACAGGGAAATATGCAGGAGTTTCTGGATTACATCAAAAATAATGCACAGCAGTATAGAGATATTGGGATGAAAGACACGGATCAGGTAATCAGCTTATCCACCTGTGTATCCGCATCCACCAACGGTAGGATGATTGTCTTTGCCAGAATAAACCCATAAGGGGGGTGAGGGAATTTGTTTCGAAAAAAATGTCAAAAAATCTTAGCGGGACTATGTGCCCTCCTCTTAATGGGGACGGGGAAGTCCACGGTGCTGGTCTCCAGTGCCAGTGAACAGAAGAAGAATTTCGGCTTGGAGAAGCCTGCAGAAGTGCAGATTCCCTTTGCCATCTCTGTTTCCGGAGAAGAGGTTCCCCAGTCAGAGTTTCGCGTCTATATAGAAAGAGCTGTGGAAAGCCCCAATGCACCGCTACCAAACCCCTACATTATGGATCTCCACATGGACTCCGGGGAAGAGCAGTTCAGCTTTGGAAAGATGCAATTTTTAAGTGAGGGAGAGTATCATTATCGCGTTCGTCAGGAACAGCGAAATCATGAAGGCTTTACCTATGACACCACGGTATACTCCGTTGTGATTGAAGTACACAGTAAGAACAAGGACTACAATGGAAATGAAGTATCTCCTTATCTTTATGCCATTGTCCTTGCGGAGAAAGAAGGAGAAGAGGATAAGTCCGGTGAGCTGTTGTTTAAAAACAGCTACTACCGAGATCCATCCACTCCGTCTCCCGGACCCGGGCCGAAGGGAGGAAATGAGAATCCTCCCGGTAATCCACCCAAGAATCCCGGCGTTTTGGGAGTGGGTAGAGAAATCCTAAAACCCATCGAGGGAATCATCAGTCAGGTACCCTCCGTCTTGGGCGTGGCAAGAAAGATTGCCACAGGGGATGACAGTGATATGGTATTCTACGGTTTATCCGCCTTACTGGCCATGGGAAGCTTCGGCTTTTGGAGCTACCAGGTAAAGAAGCGTAGTGAGGATGATGAAAATCCCGAAACAGAAGAGTAAAGAGCCTTTCCCTTTCTTGGTTTAGGAGAGAAAGAACGGGGAAGGTTAAAGAAAAACACCTTAGAAAAGAGCTTGCAGAAAGGCGTAAGGGGGCTCCTTCCAAGGTGTTTTTTTATCTATTTCTTTCCGGCTTCTTCCTGTTCATTCAGGTTTTTGGAAACCGTCATTTCCTGATTATCGATATGCTCCTTCATCAGAGCCTTTGCACGAATAATGTCTCGAATCCGGATGGCCTCCAAAATCTTCTCGTGCTCATTAATCAGCGTTCCTCTCTGGGCTTCATCCTTGATGTACTCTAAACGATAGCGGTACATCTGCTCCCGAAGATTGTTAATCATCTGAATCAAACGCTTATTGCCGGTGGCATTGTAAATGATGTCGTGGTAAGCCTCATCCGCCTCCGCAATCTCCATTTCCGTACCGGTGGCTACGGCCTTCTTAAAACGATCCTCCGCCTCATGTAAGGCAGCCAGTTGCTCCTCGTCGATTCTCTGGCAGGCCAGGTCTGTAGCCAGCTCTTCCAAAGCGCCCCGAACCTCCAGCACATCCTGTAAAGACTTGTGAGAAATCTTCGCCACCTCTGCCCCTCGTCTGGGAATCATCAGAACCAAACCTTCCAGCTCCAGCTTTCGGATTGCCTCTCGAATGGGCGTTCTGGAAACTCCCAGCTTTTCTGCCAGCTGAATCTCCATGAGTCTTTCGCCGGGCTTCAGTTCTCCCTTTAAAATCGCCTGTCTCAGGGTATTGAACACCAAATCCCGTAGGGGAAGATACTCGTTCATATTAATGGTAAAATCGCTACTCATCTGTTCCTCCTTCTTCTGCCCATGGCTCTGTAAGATATACCTGTTGTGCTAAATGTCGATCCTCGCCATAGCGAAGTGCTTGATAAGCTTTTTCGGCCCAAGCTTTATGTTCCAAAGGAAAAAGGGCGAAGACCGTGGGGCCGGAACCGCTCATTAAAGCCACCTCCGCTCCATAGGATAGGAGACGATCCTTCAGAAGCTGTATTTCCGGTCGCATGGCAATGCTGACTTTTTCCAAAAGATTTCCCATTAGTGGGGTGATTTCCGATAAATTTCCTTTTTTCAGAAAATACAGAAATTTTTCCACATCCGGATGCTCTTCTTTAGGAATGGCATTTACGTTCAGGGCTTCATAAACAGCCTTTGTAGACAGGGAAAATGCCGGTTTTGCCAAGAGAAGAATACAAGCCGGTAAGTTGGGAAGGGGAGTAAGAATTTCTCCTATACCCTCCGAAAGATAACAGCCTCTGTGTAAGCAGAAGGGAACATCCGCTCCCAGCTTCACTCCTCTTTTCTCCAGGTCCTCTATACTAAGACCCAGAGCATATACCCGATTCATCAAATGCAGTACGGCGGCGGCATCTGTGGAGCCTCCCGCCATTCCCCCGGAAACCGGAATACGTTTTTCCAAGTGAAAGGATAAGCCTTCCCGGATAGAGAACTCGTCAGCCAAAAGCTTTGCGGCCTTTACCATCAGATTATCCTCCCCGGTGGGGAGAAAGTCCAAATTACTGCTTAAGCGAATGCCGGGTGTCTTCTCCCTTTTCAGAGAAATTTCATCGCAAAGCTTCACGGTATGCATGACCATGCACACATCATGATAGCCATCCGGTCTTTTTCTTCGCACATCCAGGGAAAGATTGATTTTTCCGTAAGCCTGAATTCGCTGTTCTTCCATGCTTCTTCCTTCTTAAA
This sequence comes from Oribacterium sp., assembly GCF_057249185.1. NCBI lineage: Bacteria > Bacillati > Bacillota > Clostridia > Lachnospirales > Lachnospiraceae > Oribacterium > Oribacterium sp. Next base: position 7,454 of record NZ_DBHIGR010000046.1, on the reverse strand, counting down.
ATAATCCTGTATACAAACGCCACTTTATTGTAAAGGTTAAATTGCATTTTTGCAAGTGCAATCCTTTGTGTTACTAAAGTCCGGAGGGAAGGGCGGTGTAGAAAAGCAAATTTTCAGCTTTGCTTTGGAAATCATCCATAAGATAAAAAAATATTGACAGGGTGACAAATTGTCACTATACTTGGCTCACGAAAAAAAGTGACAAGTTGTCACCAGGCTATGTTCCGGTTAAAGCGAATAGCTTGCCATTGATGAGAAAGTATAAATCATCACAGAATGTATTGAGGGGGGAAGATGCCTACACTAAGATTTTTGAAGTTGGAGGAAGAAAAACGAAGGCGCATTTTGGAAGCGGCAAAAAAAGAATTTTCTTCCTATGATTATGACAAAGTATCCATTAATCGGATTATTCAGGAAAGTGATATTTCCAGAGGAGCTTTTTATACTTACTTTCTGGATAAGGATGATTTGCTGGTGCATCTTTTTGAAGCGGAAGAGGATAAGGCGGTGCGGTATTTCATGGAAATCATGCAGCGAAATCAGGGAGATTTTTTTCAAAGTATTCAGGAATGGGTCATCGAAATCGTGAAGATTCGAAAAAAACAGATTGTGCAGGACAGCTTTGCCATGTTTTATCGCTCCGGATTTTTAAAAAACCTTTCCTTGGCCAGTATGAGAAGTCACATGGACAGGGGAAGACGGGACAATATTGATGTGGTATTAGAAGCAATTCCCAAGGATTATTTTCCGAAGACATTATCGGAGGAGGAAAAGGGAATCGGGATTCAAACCGCATTTTCACTGGCTTCCCTCAGCCTTTTACAGGCCTTTTCCATAGAAAAAAGAAAAGATGGATTGTCAGAGCCGGAGGAGGATACTAAAGAGCGGGAAGTTTTTCTGCAAAAGATTCTTTATGTTTTTCAAAAGCAGATTCAGCTTTTGGAAAAAGCGTTAGGAGGAATAGAGTAGAGATGAAAAAAGGGGTAAAAATTGTAATCGTGTTGCTTATCCTTTTAGGAGTGGCATTTTTGGTAGGAAGGCGTGTGTTAAAGCCTAAAGAGGAAGTGGAACATACGCAGCTTCCTTTAGCTACCGGCATTTCCGTGGAAAAGGGTGACCTGTCCATTACAGAGTCTTTGGTAGGGACCATTGAGGCCAGTGAGCAGTATGCTTTGGCTTCCAAGGTTTCCGGAGAGGTTTTGGAAATCTATGCGGAAAATGGTGCGGAGCTGAAAAAAGGAGATAAGATTGCCCGCTTAGACAATCAAAAGCAGATTGATGCGGCAAAATATACTTTGGAGCAGGCAGAGGCCCAGGCGAAGGCGGCAAGCGACGCCAGAAACCGTTTGGCAAGCCTCCAAGCCTCCGGAGATATTTCCGCCCAGGATTTTGAAGCGGCGGATGCTCAGGCGAAGGCTGCGGAAGCCCAGGTAAAGGCGGCAAAGCTGAACTATGATACCCAGGTGGAGTTTGCCACCATTACAGCTCCTGCAGACGGGGTTTTGCAAAACAGCATTTTGGTGAAGGATGCCATGATTCCCCAGGGCATCCAGATTGCCAGTCTTATGGGGAAGGGAAAACAGCAGCTTGTTTTTTCCGCAACAGAGGAACTGATGAAGAACTTGTCTTTAGGCCAGGAAGTGAAGGTGGAGAAGGGACAGGAACAGTATACCGGCTCCATTACCGAGATTTCCGGGGTAATGAATGCCCAGACCGGACTTTTCACCGTGAAGGCTAATTTAGAGAATTCCTCTCTTCCTGAGGGAAGCCGGGTGAAATTAACCGTAACCAAGGACAGCAGAACCGGGGTAAATCTTCTTCCGCTATCCGTGATTTACTATGACAACGGTTCTCCCTACGTTTACCTTTTGGAAAAGGGAGAGGGAGAGAACGGAACCATCAAAAAGCAGTTCATAGAGCTTGGCCTGCAGGGAGAAGAAAAGGTGGAGATACTTTCCGGTCTTTCGGAGAAGGATTTAGTTGTCAGCTCCTGGAATAACGAGATGTATGACGGCGCAAAGGTAAGACTGAACAGCTCGGAAACAGAGGCTTCTTCTGATGAAAAGAAGACAGGAGAAACAGATAGCAGTACTGCGGCGCTTAGTTCTGTCGCTACGGAAACCGGAAAGGAGGGCTAAGGATGCTTTCCATGACGAAATTCGTCTTAAGACGACCGGTTACTACCTTTCTTGTGGTAATCACCCTTATTTTCTTTGGTTTCGTTACATTCACCACCATGAAAATGGAGCTGCTCCCCAATATGAACTTCCCCTACCTTATCGTGACCACCACCTATCCCGGAGCCTCTCCGGAGGATGTGGACGAGCTGGTAACCAAGCCCGTTGAGGAGGAAGTTTCCCTGCTTTCCGACGTGAAGCAGGTCAGATCCCAGTCCAATGAGAACTTTTCCATGGTTATTGTTCGTTACAATTACGGCACGAACATGAGCAAGGCCTATGACAGCCTGAAGAAAAAGATGGATGCCATCAAATCCTCTCTGCCGGAGGACGCCAAGGATATCAGCATAATGGAAGTGGACATTAATGCCAGACCGGGTATGGTTCTCTCCATCAACAATAAAAATGAGAGTCAGCTTTATAATTATGTAGAAAACAATATTAGGCCGGAGTTTGAAAAATTATCCACCGTGGCTTCCCTTTCTCTTTCCGGAGGACAGGAAAGCTATGTAAGAGTGGAGCTTTCCCCGGAAAAACTGCAACAGTATCATTTGACCATGGAACAGGTGGTGGGAATGATGCAGGCTGCAAAGTTTACCTATCCTGCAGGAAGTACGAAGGTGGGAGACCAGGAATTATCCATCAGTACCTCCCAGGAATATTCTACTGTTGAAGAATTAAGAAAGCTTCCCATTACCACCGGAACAGGAAATACCCTGACTCTTTCGGATTTGGCTACAGTGGGTTCCGCCCTGTCGGATAAAAGCAGTATAGGACGATATAACGGCGAAGAGACTATTACCTTAAGCTTAAATAAGCTGCAGAGTAAGTCGGACATTGCCATGAGTAAGGATGTGAATGCCTTAATCAAGAAGCTGGAAGGGAAGAATCCCAATCTGGAAATTCACGTGATTTCCGATTCTGCGGACAGCATCAAGAGCTCCCTGTCCAGCGTATTTCAGACCATGATTATGGCTATCGTGATTTCCATGCTGATTATCTTCCTTTTCTTCGGAGATATTAAGGCCTCCCTTATCGTAGGTTCCTCCATTCCTTTGGCGATTTTAGGGGCCATTGTCTTTATGGGCGCAATGGGCTATAGCCTGAATATGCTGACCCTTTCCGCCCTGGTTTTAGGCGTAGGTATGATGGTGGATAACTCCATCGTAGTATTGGAAGCCTGCTTCCGTGCGATGGACGATTACGGAGAACGGCAAAGAAGTCTGAGGGAAGCTGCTATTGACTCCGTAAGGGTAGTGGGAGCCTCTGTTTTCGGAGGAACGCTGACCACCTGTGTAGTATTCCTTCCCCTGGGATTTTTACAGGGAATTTCCGGACAATACTTTAAGCCCTTGGGCTTTACCATTGTCTTTTGTATGGTGGCTTCCTTGATTTCCGCGGTTACCATCGTTCCCCTTTGCTTTACCCTATATAAGCCTAAGGAAAACAGTAAGGCGATAGCTTATCGGGGGGTACGACTGTTACAGGATGCCTATAGAAGCACCATCAGCAAGTTTTTACGGCATAAAAAATTCGTGCTGGTGGCCACAGCGGGAATTTTGCTGCTTTCTCTCTTCCTGGCGACACAGCTCAGAACAGAGCTGATGGCGGATATTGATACAGGAACCGTTGAAATCGGCATTACCCAAAAGCCCGGTCTTTCCATAGAAGAAAAGGAAAGAGTCATTCAAGAGTTGGAGGAGTTGGTGGCAAAGGATCCGGATACGGACCGTTATACCGCAACGGCAGGAGGCTCCGCCCTTAGCGCCCTCTATGGCGCAAGGACCGATCCTACGATTACGGTATACCTGAAAAAGGACCGCTCCATGAAAACCAAGGAAAAGGTAAAGGCATGGAAGAAGGCTCTGGAGAACCGTTCTCAGGATGTTTTAAGCGTAAAGTCCGTAAGTGATACCAGTTTGAGCGGAGGGGATTACAGCACCGGGAATAACTATGAAATTATTATTCAGGGCTCAGATTTGGAAGAGCTTCAAAGAAAGAGCAATGAAATTCTTTCTTTATTACAGAAGCAGAGCAGCCTTACCGGCATTCATTCCAGCCTGGAAAATGCAGCGCCCCTCTTGCAGGTTAAAGTGGATCCCATTAAGGCAGCGGCGGAAGGTTTAAGTCCTATCCAGATTGCCCAGTCCCTAAATACCGATCTATCCGGTAAAAAAGCGATGAAAATGACGGTGGAGGGGCAAAAGGTGGATGTGTGGGTGAAATATCCCAAGGATCAATTTGATAACTTGGAAAAGGTAAAGTCCATTCGTTTTACCACGCCTACAGGGGCGCAGGTTTCTCTGGAAAGTTTGGCTATTGTAAAGTATGCGGATTCTCCTGCCAGCATTGAACGAGAAGATAAAAAGTATCAGGCGACGATTACGGCAAATTATACGGAGCAGGCCAACAACAATACCAAAGCGGAAATTGACGACTTGGTCAGCAAGAATCTGGGAGAGAATATTTCCGTTGTGGCTAATTCTCAGACTCAAAGTATGAATGAGGAGTTTGCGGATTTGTTCCGTGCCATCGCCATTGCGGTCTTCCTGGTCTTTGTAGTCATGGCGGCGCAGTTTGAGTCTACACGCTTCAGCTTTATGGTGATGACCACCATCCCCTTCTCCTTAATCGGTTCCTTTGGATTGTTATGGCTTTTTGACGCTACTCTGTCCATGACCTCCCTTTTGGGATTTTTGATGCTGGTGGGAACGGTGGTAAACAACGGAATCCTCTATGTGGATACGGTAAATCAGTACCGTCAGGAAATGCCTTTGGAAAAGGCTTTGACAGAGTCCGGTGCCACCAGACTTCGGCCGATTTTGATGACCACCCTGACTACGGTATTGTCTATGATTCCTATGGCTATGGGCTTCGGAGACAACGGTGCCCTGATGCAGGGACTGGCTTTGGTAAACGTGGGAGGCTTGGTGGCGTCTACTTTACTGGCACTGCTTTTGCTTCCGGTGTACTACATGATTATCTATGGCAGGAAAAAACATATGATAAAAGTTTAAAGCCGGCAGCGCGGCTTTGGTGCATAGCGTAAGGCGATATTTGGCAGGATAGTTGAAACTTATTTAGGAGAAAGAACACCAAAAGTTCACAGGATTGACGATTTTCGTTAAGAAATTCTGAGGAATATTATGTTATAGTAGAGAAGACTCCTTTTCTCTTAGTAGGGGCTGTAAGGATACATTATGGCTCTTATGCAGTATAGGTCTGAAATTGGGGCACGCTCCCGCTAACTTCGCCTCGTAGCGGATACTAAGCGAAAAACTGCAGTACCTTTGTTTTTCGCAAGTACCGGCGGGCTCAGATTGCCCCCATCTCAGACCTGTACTGCATAAGGCCAATCAACTGTACTTTATAGCCCCATGCTTAGAGAATATGAGCTTTTTTTATAAGGAGAAGAGAATGAGAAAAAAGGGATATCCTATTAGTTTAGCAATTGTTTTAGCGAGCCTTTCCTTTACCATGCCTGCCATGGCACAGAAGGTACCGGGCTTTTCCGATAATGTTTCCGTGGATCAGATGCAGACTTCCTTTGAACGGCAGCGTTCCGAGGAGGAGTGGGCAAAGCTTCGGGACAATGTGATTTCCTGGGAGGAAATCGGGGACTTGGTCCATGAATACAACCCCACAGTATCCAGTCTTTGGAGAAACTTCCGGGAAAGTGACAGTAGGGGAAGCTACAATGTCAATGTAGAGGATGCCAGAAATCAGGTGGAAGAAGCCTATGAAAAGGCATTGTCCGCTGCAGACGGAAATAGCGTGGCGGAGGCTTTGGCAGAAATGCAGTACCAGAGCAACAGCAGCAATTTTTCCGCAGATACCGTGGCGCAGAATGCAGACCGGGAGATTGCCAAGCTTTCCGTGGAACAAACGGAGCAGAATACTATTGAGACCATTAAAAAGTCCTTCATTAGCAGAGAAAGTACAGGCCTTCAAAAGCAAATTGATGCTTTATCTTTAGCGGATGCGAAAAGCGCACAGGAAAGCACCGAGAGAAAGAAAGCTATCGGAAAGGCCACCCAGATTGATGTACTGACTGCTAAGGAGGCCTATGACCAGGCGAATCTGAGTCTTACGAAGAACAATTCCGCCTTTGATAAGATGACGGAGCTTTTACGGGTGAATCTGGGCTGGAAAGCTAGTGACACTCCGGAGATGCCTGTAATTCCAAGCCTTAGTGCGGAGCAGCTGGCGACAGTGAATTTAGAGGAAGACAGTAAGACGGCTTTACAGAATAACTACAGTCTTCGGATTTCAGAAAGAAAGCTAAACCTTTCCACAGGAGAGGCCAACCGACAGAATCTGACCAGAAGCATTTCCGCAGCAAAGGAAAAGATTCAATCCGATATGCTTTCTCGCTACCAAAGCTTAAAGCAGGCGGAGGAGGCAAAAAGACAGGCGGAGCTGCAGGCTTCCAACGCACAGCAGGCTTACCAAAAGGCAGAGCGTGGCTATAAGCTGGGAAGTGTAAGCCGAGTGGATTTTGAAAAGGCGAAAAATGCTTCCGATACTGCAAGCCTTCAAAAGCAGCAGGCGGATTTGAAGCTTTATGAAGAATATTTGGATTATCAGGCTGGAAAGAATGGTTTGGCGACGGCAGAGTAAGAGAAAGGATACATTGAATCTTTTATGGAGAAGAAAAAGAATAAGATAAAATCCGCATTTGCTCTGGCTTTGAGCCTAGGGCTTCTCTGTCAAAGTTTCCCTGCTTTCGCGGAGGAGAAGCCTTGGGATGTAAATGACAACATCATTTCCTTCAGAGAAATCCCGGATCTTGTGGACCAATTCAGTACCGTGGCCAAGATGGAGCAGGATGCTTTGGCGCAAAGCACCGGCGATATGGCTTCCGTACAGAAGGCGGTAAAGGACGAAAAGGCTGATATACTGGCGAATTTGCAGGAAAGCATTGACAGCTTAAAGGAGCAGAAGCAGGATACCACAGATCCTACGACCAAGGCTTTTTTGCAAAGCCAGATCAATCAGTTAGAAAAGGTAAAGAACAGCAAGAAGATTTTACCGGATATAGACAGCAGTCTGGCAGAGGTGAACCAAGGCCTGGTGCAGCTTTCCGAGACGGAAAAAAGCATGAAGAAGGCGGAAGCCAAGACGGAAAAGGCTGTGAAGTCCGGATTTTATACCGGAAAAAAGCTCTTAAGCGACGGTATGCAAAATCTTTATTTCAGTGCCATTTCCTTGGAAAACAATAAGACAATGCTGGAAAAAAGAGTGGCCATGTTACAGGCAGGCTTAGAAAAGACGGAA
>NZ_DBHIGR010000045.1:0-13920 GCF_057249185.1 Oribacterium sp. | reverse complement strand
CTTTCTGCTTTTTGCTGTCTTGTTTTTTGCGACAGCTTGTGTATCTTAACACCCGTTTATGGGACTGTCAATAGTTTTTTAAAATTTTTCTTACTTTTCGATGTTTTGCTTATTTTTTTCTCTGCTATCGCCGATAATAATTACCCATTAATTTTCGTGACATCTTTCCCTGTTACCGGATGAGATAGTATTTCTACAAAGCATAAAAGCATTACTTTTTTAAAGCAGTCTGTATCATGCTTATAGAATCCGTCAAAAAAGGCTTTGCAAAGTTTCCTTTACAAAGCCTTTTCCTCGGAATGACAGGACTTGAACCTGCGGCCTCTTGACCCCCAGTCAAGCGCGCTACCACCTGCGCTACATCCCGATAGGGAAAAATATATCTTATTTTCCCCCACAATGCAAGCTTATTTTGATTTTTTTTGGAAGAAACTCTGGGGAATCTGTTGCACGATTCCAATAGCAATAGCAATGGTAAAGGCTGTAAGAAAACAAGACCGCCCATATTTTAACGATAATGCTCCATTTCCCGTAATTAAATAATAGATTGCTTTATATACACCAATACCCGGAATCAGGGGGAATATACTGGTGGATAAAAAGATTGTGGCGGGGCACTTTCTCTTGGCCGCTAAGGATCGGGAAAATACTGCCGCAAAAATCCCCGAAAACAGAACCGCCATGGAATCCATTCCTGAAATATCCTCCACCATCAGATAAATGAACCAGGAAACAGAACCGATAATGCCGATATCCCAAAAGTATTTATAATGTACTTGATAAAGAAGGGCAAAGGAAACCGTACCCATCCCTGCCGTCACTGCACAGAGCGCTTTATACAATACCCCATAAAAATTTATTCCCTGGGCCTCTCCCATTTGCATAGCAAAGGGTAAAACCTCCGTCGTTGCCGCAACCCCAACGGACATCGAAACACAGGTAAGCATCGCGGTAAGCAGCAAAGACGTTCCTACCAGATAGTTATTTTGAGAAAATTCTCTCACGGAATTCGTAAAAAAGGCTCCCGGAACCAATAGCATCAAAGCACCAAGCATTACTCGACTAGGATGTTCGCCAACTCCGAAATAATACATCACATTTACACTCAGAGTTACCACACAGCTTCCCAAAATTGTCATAATATAACTTGTACTCACAAAGCGGGACAAGTAATAACTGGCTATTCCCAAACATATACCGGCCAAACCGGATATGGCAGAATCCATAAAAGGGACTCCAAGAGCCATGGCAAAACCGAAGGATCCAAAGTAATAGGCAACTAAAATCCAAAAAAATCCATATCCCTCTATTTTGTCTATGGCATCCAAACGTCGCAAAATTTCCGCTTTCGGAATTCTATTCTCCACGGAAAGGCTGCGGGACAAGGTATTCACCTCTTCCACCTTCCGCAAATTATAAACTGTATCCGGTATATTCATTACACCGGATTCTTTTATACCTTGCTCATTGGTACCGGAGGCAAAGATTCCTCGGTTTAAAACATAAGTGGAAAAATGCTGAATTCCCAATGATTTTGCCACATAATTCATAGTTTCTTCTACGCGGTAGGTTTCTGCACCGCTTTTCATGAGCATTCTTCCCACCGCCATGGGAATCTCTATATCCAATCCTGAACAACTCTGCCCCGTATCCAATTTTTCCAATATCTCTGCCATCTTAAGCTTCTTCACCCCTACTATGTAATTTTCTCAGCAAAAGAGGGAAGAATTTATCTTCCCTCTTTGAGAATCTCATATTACCCTAGGCAGATTTAAATTGCAAGGGATGAGAGCACAGTCCTTCTTCGTATTTTGAAATTTTGTACAAAAAGCTTTATTAGGATGGATTTGCGGTACTGCTTTCCGCTGCAGAGCTACTCTCCTTCTCTTCATTTGCAGAAGAGCTTTCTTCCTTATTCTCTGCACCGGACTCTGTGCTTTGCGCCGCAGGATCCTTTACGGTTTCCTCTACAGTATACTTGTCCAGCTTCTGGCTTACGCATTGATTCCGAAGAGAATTCAGGTCTTCAAATCCGCTAAAATTGAATTTTACAGTACTAAACCAAGCTACAACTCCTGTATCGATGGTGGCGTAGTGATAAGGAATGTCCATATCATTTAAATCTACTGTGACCTTGCCGCTTCCCTCATCCATAAGGTTGGTAAATGCGCCTGTAAAGTAATAACTGTGCTGAGCGGAATAGCTCTTATCCGGAATGTTAATCTGTACATTGACCTTCATTACCGGGAACATGATATTGTGCTCAAAGGCATTGGCACTCTTGGAAGTCAGGAAATAATATCCCAAGTATTCCGCTCCCACAAAGCTTACCTCTTCTCCTTGGCTTGCTAACTGAGACTGAATCTTATCTGTAATCTCCTTCTGCATATCCTGCAATAAAGAATCTGAAATTGCGTCAGCCTTTTCCACATAGGAAGGTAAGCCCTCTACCGTAATCTCTTTTTCTGTTTCCTTAGGAGCAATACCATATTTTTGAATCAAAGATTCCGGATTGGCCGGCTCGATTTTCACCTTTACCTTGTCACCATTCTTCAAATCCATGGAAGGTTCAACCGTGAAGTAGTAACCCTTGGAGCCATCCATATCTCCGGTTCCTTTCCACTCCACAGCTCCCTCCGGGGAAATGCCGGTGAACTTATAGTCAAAATCCTTAAAGGCATCAAAAAGCTGTACATCCTTTAAACCTTCTACCTTGAATTCTGTTCCCTTAGAGCTGAATTTGACTTTAAATTGTTCTTCCAGTTCTTCCTGATTGAATCCCCAGCTAAGCTTTACGGTCTCTCCGTTCTTCAGCTTTCCGTCCGACGAATCCCCTTCAATCTTCCAGTTTCCGTCAACGTAGAAATCATAAAGCAGCTCTGCCGCTCCGTAGTTCTTGGTCAAGCTGTCCTGCAGGAAATTCCCGCTTTTCTTCAACTTGATTTTCTTTTTGTAATCCTTCAGGTACGCATCCTTATCAAACTTCACTAAGGCTTTTCCGTAGCCATCATATCCGTCAAAGCTTACAGTGACATACTTATCCAAATTGACTTTTGTCTTTCTTGGTAATAAAGCGAAGAAAGATGCCAAAACAAGTAAAATCAAAACAACGGCAACTCCTACAAAAAGTGCGGAATTATTCTTTCCTGCATTTTCTGCATTGGCATTGTCTTTTACCTGTTTTTTTGCCTTGATTTCTTTGATTTTTTTGTCGGTTTCCGTTTCTGCCTTCTCTTTTAATTCGGATGCCTTTTCCGCTACAGCTGCACCTGCTGTTGTAGCTGCCTCCTCTACTTTCTTTACTACTTCTTCAGCCTTAGCCCCGGCTTCCTGAGTCGCTTCTTCAGCTTTGGCTTCTGCTTCCTTTGCAAGCTCTGCAGCCTTGTCCTGAACTTTTTCTGCTGCTTCTCCCGCGTGGGCTTGTGCCTCTTGAACAGCTTCTACGGCATGAGCTTGTACCTCTTGAACAGCTTCCTCAAGCTTGCTTTCCGCTGCTTCAGCCTGCTTTTCCACCTCAGGAGCAATTTCATTCACTTTATCCTGAGCTTCCTCTGCCAGCTGTTCCACCTGCCCTTGCGCTTCCGTTGCAAGATTCTCAGCCTGATTCTTCATCTCTTCTTTTCCTTCTTCCAACTTTTCTTCTACAGCTTCTGCTGCTGCCTGAAGATTCTCAGAAGGAGTGCTCCCGGCTTCTCCGGAATCACCCTCTTGCTGTAACTTTTCCTTTTGTTCATCTTGTTGTTCCATACTGACCTCCCCTTAATGAAAAGTATTATTTCACTAGCTTAAGAATACCTTTTTAAGGATGAAAAGGCAAGAATAATATTATTTCCCGGTAATAAGGGAGAAACCGCATCTTTACAGCCGGTTTCTCCCCTAGATAGATTCTGTGTTTAATTCTTTTCTTTACGTTCTTCCTTCAAGCGCTCTTCGTAATCCTTTAAGGCTGCCAGAGCTTCTCTACTTAATGGATACATGACAATGAGATTGAAAATGGTCATCAATCCAACGCCCATATCTCCCATATCCCACACTACGGTGTATTGCGCCAAGCCTCCCACAAAGAGCATAATCAAAGCAAAAATCTTATAGCCGGTTTGGGACGCCCAGTTGTCTCCGAAAATGTAGGAAATATTGGAACGGGCATAGAACAGGATTCCCAAAAAAGTGGAAAAGCTGAAGAGCCACAAAATAATCGCAATAAATATCTTTCCGAAGGAGCCGAAGTGGTATGCCATAGCAGTTTGCAAAATATCCATTCCCTGCAGATTTACAATCTGTGCTTCCGGTACCAAAAGCATGATAAAAGCGGTACAGGAACAGATTACAATGGTATCAATGAATACCCCCATAGCCTGGAATAATCCAATTTTCGCCGGGTGATCCGTATCTGCCGCAGCTGCCGCACAGGGCGCAGAGCCGGAGCCTGCCTCATTTGAGAAAAGTCCGCGCTTCACACCATTCATCACAACCGCACCGAAACCGCCTGCCACCATTTGCCGAAGGCCGAAGGCTTCAGAGAAAATTCTCTGAAATACGCTAGGCAGAGAAGTAATATTTCTCAGGATTACAAAAACAGTAAGAGCAAAGTATAAGCCGGCCATCACCGGTACAATCACATCCAAAACCCTTGCTGTAGCGTGTTTTCTTAAGACTATTACCGCTGCCAGAAGCACAAGAATCACTGTGGAAATAATCGGTTTAACGGAAAAAGCATTTTCAAAAGCGGAGGACACGGAATTTCCGATTACCTGACTGATTCCTCCCCAACAGATCAAACCAGAAAGAGCAAAAAGAATCGCAATAATATTCTTCTTTTTAGGAATTTCTCCATTCAACTCCTCTCCCGGAGCCTTCTTAAAAAAGAAGTCATGGATGTAGTAGGCAGGACCGCCACGGAATCCCCCGTATAAGGGATCCTTTCTCTTATGCAGCTGGGCTAATGTCGCCTCTACAAAAGCAGTGGAAGAACCAATTAAAGCAGTAATCCACATCCAAAAAACCGCACCGGCTCCTCCTGCGGAAATGGCTGCAACCACTCCCACAAGGTTTCCCATTCCTACTCTTGTGGCCGTGGAAACAATCAGAGTCTGCAGGCCGGACAGCTTTCCTTTCTTTAGATCGCCCTTTTCCTTTCCTTGAGGCTTTTCCAAAATCACCGCCACCATCTCTGAAAATAAACGGATGGGAAGAAATTTCGTGCGAATCGTGTAATAAATGCCGGCAGGAATTAATAGAATCACCATCAAGGACAGCCCCAGACTGCTTCCTCCGGGTAGTGGAATCTTTACCAAGTCTCCCCATAAAAATCCGGTTACCGCTTCAATCATCGATACAATAAGTGCCATAGTTTCCTCCCCTTCTTGACTTAATCACAAATTTCAGCCATTCCTTCAATATAGTTTCCACCGATACAATTTTCTGCGAATTCATTTGGCTTTCTTTGCGCTTTTTCACTTTTACGCGTTTATGCTTTTATGTACTAAAGTAATGAGTGTAAAAGAAAAAGCACAATGTGCTTTTCCCTATTGTAACAGCTATTTTCTTTTTGGCAAGAACTTTTCTTTCCTGAGAGGATTTAACATTTTCTTTCCTGAGAGGATTTAACAGTATTCATCCAAGCCCTTCTTCATAGCATGAATATATGCTTCCTTAACATCTTCCGGCCCTTGAATTTTTACGACTCCTCCCAAAGAGAACACCCAAGCAAAAAACATTTCACTCACTGCCACATCCACATGACAAATGGCATAGCCGGGCTCTTCCGCAGGAAAAAGGGAAATCTCTTTTCCGAAACGGTCCAGGAGAATTCCCACCATTTCCTCTCGAAAGATAAGGCTCACCTTCTTCCGTTCTCCTGCAAACATGGAAAAGGTTCTTTGCCGAAAATGCTCCATATCCAGATTCTGAAAAGCATCTTCCCCTAGTCTTTTCTCATCAAGAATCCGGATATTCTTCATTTTGTCCACCCGGTAGTGTTTAAAAATCTCCTCCTCTCCATCATAGCCAAGAAGGTAATAATTTTCATTTTCCAGAATCAAATTCCAGGGACTGACCAGGTAGGGCTTTTTCTTTTTCTCCACCAGTTCTTTTGCCATATTCCATTGCAGGTAGGAAAAACTGATTTGCCTGTTTTCCGCAATAGCTCTATGCAATTCGTCCACCACATAATAGATGGATTCGTTCATGCTCTTGATTCTTCCGGGGAGCATCAGCTGACGGTTTAATTGTCTGGCTTCATATTCACTGACAAAGGTAGTAAGCTTCTTGATTAGTTCCTTGGATTTTTTCTCCGTAATAAAGCGGGAGGCCTGCACCGCATCCGCCAGAAGCTTACATTCCGCCAGTTCAAATTCCTTACTGCCAAGATAATAGACATAGCTTCTGCCCTGCTTTTCCATCACCACATCATAGCCCATTTGGCGAAGGCACTCCAAGTCATCATAGACACTTTTCCGATCTGTCTCAATATCCAGCTCTCTTAAATAATCTTGGATTTCCGCCATGCTTAGTGGATGCTCTTCATCAGCTTTGTGCAGTAATATTTCTCGCAAATGATACCACTTCCACTTTTGATTCCTTCTTTTCGCCATATCCGCCCCCAAAAATCAGAATAATGCGCTCAAATACTATACACACATTTTAACAGGAAAAGGCACAATAGGATATTCAGAATTGCAGAATATTCAAAACGAGTATCCCGCCTTTTCAGGATACTCGTTTTAAATAAAAATTATATCGCTTAGTCTAGCAAATTATAAGAGTGCCTCTACTGCCTTCTTCACATCCTCCATAGAGTGGGTTGGCTCAAAACGCTGTACCACATTTCCCTTTCTATCCACCAAGAATTTCGTAAAGTTCCACTTGATGTCCGGATTCTTCTTGTATTTTGGATCCTTGGCAAAGCACATCGCCCCCATGGCCATAGCCTTTACGCCCGTTCCAAATCCCTCAAAGCCCTTTTGCTCTTTAAGATAGCCGTATAAAGGAAGAGCATTGGCACCATTTACCTCTGCTTTTTTCATCTGATCGAATTCTGTTTTGTACTGTAGGGTACAGAACTCGTGGACTTCATCATCCGTTCCCGGCGTCTGTCCTGCAAACTGATTACAGGGAATATCCAAAATCTCTAAACCCTTTTCATGGAAATTCTCGTAGAGCTTCTGTAAGTCCTCGTATTGCGGTGTAAATCCACAGCCTGTTGCCGTATTGACAATCAAAAGCACCTTTCCCTCATACTCTTTTAGAGATAGCATTTCCCTATTTCTCTTCTCTACACTGTAATCATAAATTCCCATAATTTCCTCCTATACTATACTTTTCCTCGAGCTCTAAACTCTTTTAATAGCCGTTTTATCTATAAGATTGTTCGCAATTTAATTTTACTCTATTATATTTCATTGTCAAGAATTTTTTAGCTTGTATTTTATCCATATTGATTTTGTTACATTTGCAACATTTCTTTTATTTTTTCTTTGCTATCCTAAAGTCGTAAAGAGAAGTTATCAGGAGAGGAGTCTATATGATTACGAAAGAAATGACTTTAGCGGATGTGGTAAAGGAATATCCCGGCACCATTCCCTATTTAAATGAATATCGTTTGGATTATTGCTGTGGAGGACATGATCCTATTGCACAGATTGCCAAAGAGAAAAATATTGATTTAGAGCCTTTTATGCAGGAGCTGGAAAGATTGGCAGCCCTTCCAAAGAAGAATAATTTAGATTACGAGGGAGAATTGCAGCGTTTCCGTTCTCTGTCTGTACCGGAAATGCTGGCGGATTTAGAGCGCAGCCACCATATCAAGGAAAGAGAGCTAATGGCAGATGTAGAGGCTCTTTTAAACAAAATTCTTGTGGTGCACTACGAACACCATGGAGAAGAGCTTAGTTCCATTCATCACCACTTTGCCCTCTTAAAGGCGGACTTGGAAGAACATTTTGCAAAAGAAGAAAAACTGGTCTTCCCGATTATGAAAAAATCCGGTAAACCAAGTTCTGAAGACATTGCCTATGTGAAGGGTTTGGAGGAAGAACACAGTGGAGCAGGAGATCTGATTAAGCTTTTACAGAAAGAGACAAATTTCTTTACAGCCCCGGAGGATGTTTGCCCTACCTACAGAAGATGCTTCAGCCAGATGGAAGCCTTGGTAGAGGATATTTTCATGCATATCTTTAAGGAAAATTCCATCGCCTTTCCGGAGTATTACGAGCAGGAATAAAGGGGGCGCTCCGATGCATTTTGGGTCTATACTCGGGGCACGTTCCCGCTATGTTCACCCCTACTTAGGGAAGGAGTATATTTATTATTGAAATGACGCTCCGATGCAGTTTTAGTCTATACTCGGGGCACGCTCCCGCTAACTTCGCCTTCGCAGCGGTACTAACTTCAAGCTTCGCTTTGCTCGCTTTCAGTAAGTACCGGCGGGCTCAGATTGCCCCTCATACAGACCAATACTGCATCAGTCGCTTCCGTAAATTAATTTCCACAGCTCTTCCCTAAGTAGGCTTTCCACAAGTACCGGCGGGCTTAGATTGCCCCTTGTACAGACCCATACTGCATCAGTCGCTCACACTAGTAAATTTCTACAGTCTTTCCCTACCCAGGCTTTCCACAAGCACTGACGGGCTCAGATTGCCCTCTCCCTTAGGCCTGTACTGTAAATTCATGCTTTTATTTTCCGTTTTATTTTCAAAAAATGGCTACAAAAAATCAAAATAAAGCTATTTTCGTCAATATAAGTCCGAATACGGATAGTCTTAGCCCGATATTTGCTGATAGCAAGCGAAGCGAAGGACTGTTGAAATTAATTGATGGGAGCGACTGATGCATATGGGTCTGTATGATGGGCAATCTGAGCCCGTCAGTACTTACTGAAAGCGAGCAAAGCGAAGCTTGAAGTTAGTACTGCTACGAAGGCGAAGTTAGCGGGAGCGTGCCCTGAATACAGACCCATATGCATCAGAGCACCTCTTGATATTGAATACAGTCCTTCCCTACACAAAAATTAAGCTAGCGAGAGCGTGCCCCGTTTCAGACCTATATTGCTTAGAAAATTTATAGCTACTTTATAGCATTCTAGTACAGAGCCTCCTGAAAGGTCTCTACAATTTCATTTAACTCTTCTTCCTGTATGGTTCTTAAGTCCATCCAGTAATCATCTTCCCAAATTCGTCCGATAATCGGTGTTTTTCCCTTTCGCAGTCTGGCTTCCAGCTGGGAGACGGATAGCTTTTCCGGATGATAAACCAAAGCATAGCTATCCATATAAGTATCCGGTAGAGAACCGCCTCCCACCTGTGCCTTGGAGGGCTGCAAAGAATATTCTCCGGGGATAGATTCCTTTTGGAACAAATGAAGCAATGCCTCTCCCCGCTTTTTCACCACAGCTTGCTCTTCAGACAGCATACGGAGCACCGGAATTCTTTCTTCAATCCCCTCCTCCTTCAGATATTCTAAAAAGCATAGTTCCAATGCGGTTATGGTAAGCTTATCTACCCGAAGAGCCCTGGTAAGAGGATTTTTCTTCATTTGATCAATATATTCTTTTTTTCCGATAATAATTCCTGCCTGAGGGCCTCCCAAAAGCTTGTCTCCGCTGAAACAAACCACATCCACACCGGCTTCGATAGCTTCCTGTACCGTAGGTTCGTGGGGAAGTCCGTATTTTTCCAAAGGAAGGAGCACGCCGGAACCTAAATCCTCAATAATAGGAATTCCGGTTTCCAGAGAAAGAGGCTTTAATTCTCTGGCCTCTACAGATTCCGTGAAACCGCAGATTTTGTAATTGCTGGTATGCACCTTTAAGAAAGCTTTTGTATTTTCATTTACAACTTCCACATAATCCCGATAATGAGTCTTGTTGGTGGTTCCTACTTCCCGCATCTCCGCTCCGGAAGCGGCACAAACATCCGGAATACGGAATTTTCCGCCTATTTCCACCAGCTCTCCACGGGATACCACAACCTCCCCCCCCTTAGCCAGGGTAGAGAGAATCAATAAAACCGCCGAAGCATTGTTATTGACCACCATGGCATCCTCTGCGCCGGTGATTTTGCAAATGCTGTCCTTAATATGACTGTAGCGCTCCCCCCGCTCTCCCTTTTCCAAGTCATATTCCAGGTTGGAGTAGGAAGAAAGCATCTTGGCGAGCTCCTGTCCGATTTTCGGAGAAAGCAAAGCACGACCAAGGTTGGTATGTAAAATGGTGCCTGTGGCATTAATCACCTTCTTTAACTTCGGCTTTACATCGCCCTCGATACGCTCCGTAATCCGACTGTAAAGAGAAGAAAAGGCCTGTTCTATCCGACTTTCCTCTTCTTCCTCCCGAACGCATTTTCGGAGATTTTCCACCTCAAGCCTTACGCAGTCCGTAACATAGGATAAACCGTAATCCTGAATAAAAGAGAGAATCTGCTCCCCCTCCAATATGTTGTCAATTTTGGGAATTCTTCTAAAAAATGCATTTCTATCCATGGTCTTCTTCCTTTTCTCTTGTGTTTATACTTTCTTTAGAATCTATTGTACCATAAATTCACTAAAGGACAGCTACATTGAGAGAAAAACTCCGGGATTTCCATCCGAATTTTTTGTATAAAGAAAGAGCTTAGAAGAAATGCTTTAAGGGCGTGTCCCCCAAGCCTTCATTCTAAGCTCTAAATTTCTACGATTCTTTATAAAAATTGCTTTTATAAAGTCTTGTTATAACAAAATATCATTTTTATAAAATACCGTTTTTATAAAATAGTATTTTTATAAGCTGCTATTTTTTCCTGCTGTTTGTAAACGGATAAGCGCACGATAAAGCTTTGCCTGATTCCGAAGTCTTTGTTCTTCGGAAAGCTTTTCATCCTGAATCTTCTTCTCAGCTCGCTCCTTGGCTCTCTCAGCACGATCAACATCGATTTCCTCGCTCCACTCAAAGGTGGTGGGAATCAATCGACAATGGTTGTCCATCATGGAAAGCATTCCTCCGATACAGGCTGCCTTTCTTTCGCTACCATCCTTCATAATTACCTTGGCTGTACCCATACCTACCGCTGTGCAGTAATTGATGTGGTGAGCCATGATAGCCAGGTCTCCTGTAATGGTTCTTAAGCTGACACGTTCTACTTCATCGTCAAATTTTTGCCCATCCATAGAAACAATCTCTAAATGGAAGTTTGCCATAAAGGTCCCTCCTTACTGTTTCTTAGCTTTTTCAAAAACTTCATCGATGTTTCCTACTAAGAGGAAAGCAGACTCAGGAAGCTCGTCACATTCTCCGTTCAAAATCATCTTAAAGCCGCGGATAGTTTCCTTTAATGGAACATACTTTCCTGCAAGACCGGTGAACTGCTCTGCTACAGAGAAGCTCTGAGACAGGAAGTTCTGAATCTTTCTGGCACGGAAAACGCTAATCTTATCTTCCTCAGACAATTCATCCATACCCATGATGGCGATGATATCCTGTAATTCCTTATATCTCTGGAGTACCTGCTGTACACCTCTTGCCACCTGGTAGTGCTCTTCTCCTACGATTTCCGGAGTAAGAATACGGCTGGTGGAATCCAAAGGATCTACTGCAGGGTAAATTCCCTTACTTGCGATATCTCTGGACAATACGGTGGTCGCATCCAAGTGGGTAAATGTTGTTGCAGGCGCCGGGTCGGTAAGGTCATCCGCAGGCACATAAACCGCCTGAACGGAGGTGATAGATCCCTGCTTTGTGGAAGTAATACGCTCCTGCAAAGCACCCATGTCTGTTGCCAGTGTTGGCTGATATCCTACCGCAGAAGGCATTCTTCCGAGAAGTGCGGATACCTCTGAACCTGCCTGGGTAAAACGGAAAATGTTATCAATGAAGAGCAATACGTCCTGGTGCTTCACATCACGGAAGTACTCCGCCATGGTCAGACCGGAAAGAGCAACTCTCATTCTCGCTCCGGGCGGCTCGTTCATCTGTCCGTAAACCAGGGCAGTCTTATCCAAAACGCCGCTTTCCTTCATTTCTCCGTAAAGATCGTTACCCTCACGAGTACGCTCTCCTACACCGGTAAATACGGAAATACCGCCGTGGGCTGTTGCCACGTTGTGGATCAGCTCCATGATCAATACGGTTTTACCTACTCCCGCACCACCGAAAAGTCCGATTTTTCCTCCCTTTGCGTAAGGACAAATCAGGTCTACTACCTTGATACCTGTCTCCAGGATCTCTGTAGCAGGGGTCTGCTCCTCGAAAGAAGGAGCCGGACGGTGAATCGCCCATCTTTCCTCTGTCTCAGGGGCAGGTTTTTCATCTACAGGATTTCCCAAAATGTTGAAGATTCTTCCCAAGCAGGGCTCTCCAACAGGTACTGTAATGGGGTTTCCTGTATCAACAGCTTCCATTCCTCTAACCAAGCCATCGGTGGAACTCATTGCGATACAACGTACCACATCATCTCCCAACTGCTGTGCAACCTCCGCAATCAGCTCGGTATCTCCAAGCTGAATGGAAATTGCGTTCAATAAGGAGGGGAGTTCCCCTTCCTGGAATCGAATATCCAGGACGGCACCCATGACCTGTATAACCTTTCCTACATGTTTTTCTGTCATGTATCTCTCCTTTTTCTACACTACAACTCTTCCGCACCGGCAACGATTTCCGTGATTTCCTGGGTAATACTTGCCTGTCTTGCTCTATTGTAGAATAGACTTAATTTATCAATCATCTCTCCGGCGTTATCTGTAGCCGCCTCCATAGCCGTTCTTCTTGCCGCCAGCTCACTGGCAACAGAAGTACAAATTCCGCTATAGACCAGCCCTGCAAGATATTCCGGTACTATCGCATTAAAAACATCTTCTCCACTTGGCTCGTAGAGAATCAGGTTACGAATCTTCTTCGCTTCTTCTTCGCTTTCCTCTTTAAAATCAGACAAGGGCAAGAGAGAAATAGCTCCTGCCTTCTGGCTCATCATGGACACAAAATCCGTATAGATCAATGCCACATGGCCGAATTCCTGATTTTTATAGGCTTCACAGATTTTCTGGGCAATGCTGTAAGAGTCGGAAATTCCAACCTCTCCAACATGAGTATAGCTGTCATTAAACAGCTCATACTTCTTCTGCCGTCCATACTCTAAGGCTTTCTTTCCTAATGGGAACAAAGCAAATTCCTTGCCCTTGATTTCTTCCTCCAGGGTACGGAAAAGATTGGCATTATAGCCTCCCGCCATACCACGGTCTCCCGCAATCAATACATAGCACCACTTCTCGGAGCTGTTTTTCTTGGTATAGGGAGAAGAAAAATCTGTATTTCCATTGGCAATCTCAGAAAGAGTTTTCTTTAAAGTCTGAAAATACGGTTTGGTATTCTCCGCCTTTTCCTTTGCCTTTCGAAGCTTAGAGGAAGCTACCAGCTCCATGGCCTTGGTAATCTGCATGGTATTCTGGATGCTTTTAATACGGAGTTTCACTGACTTCATATTTGCTGCAGCCATGTTTTCTCCTTCTTCCTGGGTTTACAGTCTCTTTAAAAATTCCGCTGTAAAACACTCTAAGCTAGCCTTAAGTTTCTTCTCTGTCTCTTCTTCCAGCTTACCGGTTTCTCTGATGGCATTCATTGCGCTCAGAGCCTCTGCATCGGCATCTAAGAAGTGATAAAGCTCTTCCTCATAGTGACGGATATCCTTAACCTCTACAGCAGTCAGGATTCCCTGAACTACCGCATAAAGAATGGCAACCTGCTTCTCAACGGCGACAGGCTCTCCCTTACCCTGCTTCAGTACCTCTACGATACGTTCACCCTGGGCAAGTCTCTGCTTGGTATCCTGGTCAAGGTCGGAACCGAACTGTGCAAAGGACTGTAACTCTCTATACTGAGAGTAAACCAGCTTCAAGGTTCCCGCTACCTTCTTCATGGCCTTAATCTGCGCATTTCCTCCTACACGGGATACGGAA
>NZ_DBHIGR010000044.1:0-14112 GCF_057249185.1 Oribacterium sp. | reverse complement strand
TTATCTGTTTATGCAAAATTCATTTATTGCATAATAATTTCTTTGAAAATCTAAAAAAATCAATAATTTTCGAAGTTTTTTGAAGAGTCTTCTTTCCTATCTTCTCTTCCTTCTTCTTAGCAGAGTAGATCCGCTGTATCCGCCCAAGCATAAAGCACTCAAGATAAATCCCCATGCCAAGATCTTCAGATTTTTTGTATCTCCTGTGGACACCTGTCTGGAAAGAAGCTTTTCTTCTTCTCGGATACCGCTAAGTACTTCTCCCAGTTCCTTTAATTCCTGCTTTTCTTCCTCCGTTAAAGGCCGGGTCTGTCCAAGAATCTCTCCGATTCGTTTTTCGACTTTTGCTCTTCTTTCTCTCAGTTCCCGTCTTCTTCCGGCAAGTTCTGCAGGAGGAATATTTCCGACGGTTACCGTTTTCGGTGTTTCCGGATTGGGAGGTACAACAGGACTAGCAGGAGGAAGCTCTTCTCTAGGCGGAGTTTCCGGTGTTGAAGGAGGATTTGGATTATCCTTCGGTACCGGATCCGTAGGCTTCTTGGGCTCTTCCTTCTTGGGGCTTTCCTGTGGTCTTGGTCTATCCTTCTTAGGATTCTCCCTATTGGAACTTGGTGTCTTCGGCTCTTCCTTCGGCGTTTGGGGCGGTGTCTTCGGCTCCTCCTTCGGTTTCGGCAGTTCCTTCTCACTAAAATGGTTGGTAAAGCTTAGTTCCGTTTCCCCATCATAGCTTAGTTCCGCACTTAATTTTGTATAGTTCGGTGCATCTACCTTCACCTCTACCGTTAAGCTTTTTTCCGATACAGGGTCATTGCTAACCCCCGGGAAAGCGCCGCTTTCCTTTACCGTATAATGATAGGTTCCCGGCCGGTAGAAGGTGATTTTCGGAAAATGAAATTCTCCTCCCATATCCTCCGGATTTTTCACGGTATTCAAAATCGCATTGCCCTCGTCATCTATCATAGGCGCATTTCCCACAGGCTTTAAGTTAAAGCTGAAGGCTCCCTTTGCCTTGATATCAGCATTTCCGGCATCTTTGGTGATATGCTTTTGCCCTTTGATTTCCACGCTGATCGGCGGAAGAATCCTATGCTTACTGATGTCAGTTTTATCGGTAGGCTGAGATGTATTGTTCGGCTGGTCTCCTGTAAAGGTACGGTGAATGGTGATTGCCGTATTGGTATTCTCCACACTAAGCTTCCGCTTTTCTGTGGATGCATTCATATGAACATAAATGCTGATGGCGCTTTGTCCCGGAAGATAAAAGGGCTTACCGGCCTTGGTCTTTCGTACATCCACCGCAATAGCCACGATACTTTTCTTGTCCACCGGATGATTCTCAGGCTCATATTTTTTCCAGATACTGCTGTCATCTACATTGAGATTCGATACATCCGGCTTTTTCGTAGCATAATAAACTACCGGTGCTGCAGTATCTTTGGTATTGGCATTGTGGGCATCGTAGGTTTTCTTTCTTAAAAGGGCAGGGAAATCCACATAGTCAAAGTCTCCATTCCTTTCCTCCTCTGTTCCCAAAATATCATATAATACATAATCTGCCGTCTTGGAATTGGGAGCCGTACTATACATTAATTTATGCACATAGGGGTCTCCTGCATAGGAAACATTTTTCGGAATATACTCCTTCTTGATTTCCGTACTGATACGGTTTACAAATCCTGCGGATACTGCGGTAGGAATGTTATAGTCCACATTGGCTTCCGTATACAAGATTCCCTGTTTCTCCGAGGTGGAAGTTTCCATCACGGATTTAAAATACTTCTTATTCTCATAATTTGCCCCGGCAAAATTGTCTGTAGTCAGATTCGTCTTACTCTTATGCTTGGGAGTCTCGTCCACAAAGCCTACATTATTCTTGGGGTTGGCACCATTATCAATAATACTGCTATAGGTATTTTCCAGCTTATACTGCACGCGTACACCGTTTCTGATAAGTACACCGCCGGTAAACCAATCCGCTTTTCCCGGTCTTTTAAACTTGATTTTCATCATGGTTTGTCCGGATTCTTCCCAGTTTGGAATAAATTCCACGGTATAGTCTTTTCCTTTTTCATAACGTGCTCCCGAAGTCGGTAGGGAATCCGCGTAGCTATAGTCTCCCATCTCTATACTGTCCGGGTCAACATTCGTTTCTAAGGGCAGTAAATCATAAAAAGTACCCTCTGTAATCTTATAGGCATTTAGATAAGCAGCATAGGAATTATTGATACTCATATCATTATATGCCGTGAAAGTAACGGCTCTTCTTTGTCTTCCTGTTGCAGGATCGTCCTCTATAGAACCTATACTTTTCTTTTCCAGCACACTTTGATAATTCGCCGGACTCAGTTGGTAGCCTACCTTATTCCAAAATTCTCCTACCTGATTTTTTACAATCTCAGTATCTCCGATGGACAATTTTCCTTCCGCCGGTGCGGCAATAAAACTGTTCTTCTTATTTTGAATATCCTTCTCCAGTCTTTGTTTCATGGCCTCCGTGGGGTGAAGGCGAAGATTCACTCTTGTAGTAAAACCGGTCTCATAGAAGGAGCTGGAGTTTTTAAAGCGAATCTCCTTGATTCCCTCCGGAAATGATACAGGCTTCTGCACAGTAGCATCCTGCTCCACTCCGCTTACACTGCGGAATTTTTTGTATCCCGCTGCATTCAGATAGAGCTCTCCAAGCTTTTCTTCACTTCCCCCCTTCTTCTTGCCGTAAACCTCAATGGGGGCAAAGCGAGTATAGGCCTTGCTGGGATTCACGGCTTTTTCATTACTGTAGCCGTTAAACTCCACATCATAGGCGGTATAGTCCGCCAGATAAAAGGACTCATAGGAATAGTCATCTTCTGACAGCACATAAGGATCTCCCCCTGTCGAAGGATAGCTTAGTACTCCGGCGCTTTCCGTGGGCTTTCCGTCACTGCTGCTAATATTGTCCATGCTAAAGAGGGTATATCTTCCCCCATCGGAAATCTCCGCCTTGGAACCATGGGCAGTAGTATAGGCCGTATGATCTCCATTCCAAGTAATCTCGCTATCCTTTAAATGGGTACCTGCAAAAAGACTGTAGGAAAGACTCACCGGAGTTCCCTCCGCCAAAAGAGTCTGCATTCCCTTAATCAACTGGGTATTGGTATCGGTTGGCTGGCCGGTATATTTATCTAAACGGGCTACTCCCCCAATATTTTTTCGTACATATACTTCCAGTTCTGCAGTACTTTCCGCCTTGGGTGTTCCGTTATATCCATCCTGCCAAATATCCTGTACAGAAAATGTACTTTTATACTTTAGAGGATGAGTTTCCAGATCCTGTCCGCTACTCTGTGCTGTTGTAATATCCGTTTTGGGATAACGGTAAAGAAAGGCATAAAAAGCGGTATTTCTATAGCCTCCATCATCAAAGCTGGCATATTCTTTATAATCCAGGTTTTTATTTTTGTATTCCGTCTTATATTCCGGAGCAATAAAAATGCTTGTCTTTCCCATAGGATTCCCTAAACGAGGCTCACTGGGCGTCGCTACACCCATTTCTTTGGCAATATCCTTGGGACTGTTTCCTATTTTGCCAAGCATTTGATCCGGATTAAATAAAGTATCAAATTCTCCATCCTGAGGATAACGCTTTACCCCGATTAATTGTCCGGAGGAAATGGCTCCGGAACCGGCTACCGGAGCTGATGTGGAAGTAATATCCGGCACAAAGGATAGGGCCTGGGTACTCCACTTGGCACGATCCGCTCTTCCATAAAAGAGGCCGTAAAAATAATTATCCGCATCTGCCGGTCTTGGACCCCATGTGGGATCCCATTGGAAATAAACGGATTTGGGCGCATCGAACTTCTTCGCCTCCCTTAGCTCCACCGTGCTGGGATTTACTTTGGATTCCACCCTGATCTTTAGTTTTCGTTCTATACTGGCATCATGGGGACCGGTAAAACTTCCATCCATGTCCTGGTCAACTTCCAAAAATACAGGAAATTCCAGCTCATAAACACCCTTTTCTTCCGAAGTACTGTCGTGGGTATACTCTAATAAGGTCGGCGTAAAATTATAAGAAAAAATAGCCCCCAGGGAGTTGGCAGGACCTCTGGCATCCGTGTTACTAACCTTAATATAAGGCACCGCTACTCCGTTTACCATTTTGGTAATGCCGTCTTTCGTATAATTACTTCTGTTCTTTGAAACATCCGGCGCTTCCACAATATCTCCCGGATTAAACTGGGAAATTAAGCTTCTGCTGTCCTGGTCCTCCGCTACCTGATTCGTTCCGTCTTTTCCTTTAAAAATCGCTGCAGGAAGATAAATGTTGATAGAACCTGTAGGATAGTCCTGTGGTGCTCCCGCCCCTCCAGCAAAATTCACCATATAGCTGATTCCTATGGTCATGTTGTTATTTTTACCGGGCTTAATCAGCATGGACTTTTTTGTGTCTTCATCCGTAGCACTATAATCCGGGTTAATATAACTAATGGAAGCATCTTTGTTCGCTGTGGCATTAACACTCCAGAAGGCATGGAACTTGATTTTGTTATTGTTTCCTTCTGTAGGAACATCTCTCCTTCTTCTGGTACGCACTACTGCATAGGGGCTGAAACGTTTTCCCTGAAAACGGATTCCCTCTCCCTCTTCTTTAGAATCCAGATACTCTACACCCTTCTGCTCATCAAAATGCAGAACCTGTAATTTAGACTCCTCGATTTGAGAAGAACCCTCTCCCAAGCTACTCTCCGATTCTTCTCTTGCTTCATTCTCCACTTCCGGCTCTACTTCTGTAGCTGTATCTTCTTTTTTATTTTCTAAGGAGGATTCTTCCAATGTAAGCTCTACGGCTTTTCCCTTCTTCGGCTGAACCTCCAGCTTCTCACCGTCCTCGTTTAAAACATAAAAAGAAATATCCACAGCGGAAAGAGAGTCTACTTCCCAGCTTTCTTCCTTCCGCTCTTCTTTTTTCTTTCCTACATTTTTTCTGTCTTCTTTCAAATGATTTCCGGCATCTTGCAGCTTGGCTCTTTGCAAGGCCTTCTCTTTCATTTCCTCTAAAAGACTTTCCTCCTTGATGTCCTTTACTTCCATCTGTACATCTAAAGGAAAGGTAGACTCCGGATATTTTGCAGTAATCCGAACACCGGCTTCACTTAGCCCCTCTATTTCCCCCTCTTCAGCGTTCAAAATAAACTTTGCAGCTTTTTTTCTTCCTTCTAAAGAATCCGTCGCGGAAGATGCCCCCTCTATCGGAGAGGATTCCGGTGAAGATGCTTCCGGTGCAGCAGGTTCCGTTGCAGTAGGTTCTTCCTGTGCAATAGGTTCCGTCGCAGATACTTCGTATGAAGAGACTTCATTTGAAGAGACTTCCTTCTGATTTTCCGCCTCTGTTTCCTTGACTTGCAACGGCGACGCAGATACCTCCTCCGCGAAGCTTACCGTTTCTAAGGGACTGGCAGCTAAAAGCATAGCCAAAAAGAAGGCAAAGAGTCGTTTCCCCACTCTTCTCCCCTTCTTAAAAGCCGGGATTTGTCCTCTATATCCCTGCTTTTCCTGCCATTTTTCTTTGTCTTTGCCTAAATCGCCTCTACTCGCACTTTCCTGCATCATTGTAGACTCCTTTTCCTCCAAAAAAAGAAAGTGTATCTCCCTCAACGCTTTCTTCCTTCTTATTCTCAATCAATGATGTATCGACTCAATTTCCACTTTTTAAAAGGATTATCCGGAAATAAAATAAAACAAATATTTTTTTTTTTAAATTTTTTATTTTAAAATCAATACTGTCTCTGTTTTCCTGTCTCTATTTTCCGGACTTTATATACAAAAAATAGAGCATAGAGTAAAGGCAGTAATGCCATTCTCTATGCTCCATTTTATAATCTTAAGCTAAAGCTTATGTCGATAAACAGATTTCTCTATCATCTTACCTTAAACTTATCTACAAGGTCATTCATCAGGTTAGCCTGAGCGGATAATTCCTCTGCTGTTGCAGCACTTTCCTCTGCTGTTGCGGAGTTCTCCTGCACTACAGCGGAGATTTCCTGAAGACCGTCACTCAAGCGACTAACGCCTGCGGATTCCTCTTCGGAAGCCTTGGAAATTTCTCCGATCAAATCATTAACCTGGTTGGTACTCTCGGATACGGAGTGTAAAGCTTCCGCAGTTTCCTCGGTGAACTTAGCACCCTTCTGTACTGCTCCGATGGTCTCTTCAATCAGAAGAGAAGTATTCTGAGCTGCTTCCTGAGACTTCTTTGCCAGGTTGCCGACTTCATCCGCAACTACCGCAAAGCCCTTTCCGGCCTCTCCTGCTCTTGCTGCCTCGATAGCTGCATTTAAGGAAAGGATATTGGTCTGGAAGGCGATATCATCGATGGTCTTGATAATCTTACTGATTTCCTTGGACTTCTCGGTGATTTCTTCCATAGCGCCCTGCATGTCAGTCATCTTCTGGTTACTGGTTTCTACATGAGAACCGCTGACAACACCAAGCTGCTGAGCCTTTTCAGCCTGCTTTGTGGTATGACGAATCTGCTCTGTAATATCTTCCATGGTCTTGGAAAGCTCTGCAATGGAAGAAGCCTGCTTGGTAGTACCCTCGGAAATTCTCTGGGCCATGCTGCTTACCTGTTCCGCACTGCTGCTTACCTCGGAAGAGGAAGTGTGTACATTCTTCAAGGTACTGTTCAAGCTTGTGGAAATTTCCTGTAAAGAATTCAGGATTGGGCGGAAATCTCCCTTATAGTTCTCATCTTCTTTAATTTCTGTTGCAAAGTCTCCCTGAGCAAATGCTCCAAGCTTCGCCTGTAAATCGGATACCACATAGGTCAGACGCTTTACGATATTGTTAAAGCTCTTTACCAGACGGCCGATTTCGTCTTCCTGTGCATAGGAAACCTTAATGTCAAAGTTACCCTCTGCCAGCTTGTCACTTTCCTCTGCCAGCTTTCCGAGAGGACTAAGAGACTTCTTCAGTGCTGTGAAAAGAATTACCTGTAAAAGAATAAACAAAATAACTTCTGCAGCAACCAAGGCAACGAAGAGCTGGTTCTTACCCTGGTTGTAAAGGTCTAAACTCATTGCGGACTGTACATACCAGTCTGTTCCATAGATGGTGAGCGGTGCAAAGTAACGAATACGGTGGTTGTCCTTAATATGGAAAATGCTCTCTCCGTCAAACTTGCTCTGGATCTCGTTCTTAAAGGTCTCTTCTCCAACGTACTCAGAAAGGTTCTTTCCTACCGCATCAGGGTTGGAGCTGTATACGAACTTACCATCCTTATTGATAACATCAAAGAAGGTCTTAGCACCTTCACCGGACTTATCAACTCCCAGAGTATCGAACATTTTAACATTTAAGTCTACTACTACCGTTCCCATAAACTGGTCATTATGAAGGATAGGTACAACCAATACAAAAATTGTCTCTCCGGTAATGGAGGATACGAAGGGGTCTACCACATGGCTAACCTTTTCCTGAGAAGCTCTGGTATAATACTCTTCCGCTCCGTTTCCGTAAAACTTGTAATCCAGGAACTTGAAGAAACGCTTATTCTCATCTCCGTTATCTCTTCCTAAATACATAGCGTATTCTGGCTCACCCTGCTGGAACGCATTTGGCTCGAAGAAAACGCCTGCTCCCATAACGTGTTCATCATGACGAATCATTTCCCATACAGAATCCAGTAAATATTTTTCTTCAAAGGATCTTCTTTCACTTAAGTGAACGGTATCTCTTAAAAGACTGGGAACTGTTGCCGCACCGGTATCCGGCTCGTTATACATTTCTTCCAAGTGATCGCTGATTGCTCTTGCAGCATTCTCCGCTAAAGTAATGGACTTTTTGACTTTTTCTACATTCATCGCTGTAGTGGAAAGTAAGTAATCCTGATTAATCTTATCGAAGGATTTTCCTACCGCATTCAGCAGAACAATGTTTACCAGCACAAAGACTATCAACATGGATATGCAGACCAATGCAGAAATTCTTCCTGCCAGGCTGCTTCTCTTTCCAGATTTTACAGCCTTCTTCTGTCCCGGTTTTACTCCCGGAGCTTTCTTAAAAGCCTTGGAGCCCGGCTTTTCCTGACTCCCGCCTGCCTGTGTCTTAACAGCAGCTTCCTTTGGGCTTAACCCGTTTTCCTGTGTGTTTTCCATTCTTCCTCCTTGAAATTGTCATTCCTCTATCTCAGGAAAATTTTCGTGAAATGGTAGGAGTTACTCTCCTCCATGATTCCGCTTTAATCAATATCGTCAGTTTGGAAGAATGTATTAGTGAATTTACGGAAATAAAAACAGCTATCGTTAGCTTTCAACAATATAGGCCTGAAATGGGGGCACGCTCTCGCTAGCTTCGCCTCGAAGCGGATACTAAGCGAAAAACTGCGTTTCTCTTGTTTTTCGCAAGTACCGTCGGGCTCAGACTACCCCTTATTCAGGCCTATATGTTGAAAAGCCTTAATAGCTTCTCAAATACGCTTTTTTTATTTCTGTAAATTTCCCCGATCTTAGTCTACCTTCTCTCCGCAGGCTTCGGCGTAGGCTTTCAGGGCTTCTTTTTGTTTCTTGTTTAACTTCTTCGGGGTTTCTACTACTAAGGTTACGTAGTGGTCGCCTCTTACGTTGGGGTTCTGTAAGGATGGAACGCCCTTGCCCCGTAGTCTGGTTCTGGTATCGGACTGGGTTCCCGGAGCAATCTTTAACTCCACCGGTCCATCCACTGTCTTCACAATGGTGCTTCCGCCCAATGTGGCCTTAGGGAAGCTGATGGCTTCTGTGGAGTAAATATTTACGCCCTGTCTCTTAAAGAAGGGATGATCGCTAACGGATACCTCTACCAGTAAGTCACCTCTGGGGCCGCCGTTTCTTCCGGGGTCTCCGCCTCCGGACTTACGAATGGCCTGTCCATCGTCAATTCCTGCAGGAATGGCGATTTCCATGCTCTTCTCCGTGTTGATATAACCTTCTCCACGGCAATCCGGACATTTTTCCTTAACCACTGTTCCCTCTCCGTGACACTCCG
The DNA here is from genome assembly GCF_057249185.1 of Oribacterium sp. Taxonomy (NCBI): domain Bacteria; kingdom Bacillati; phylum Bacillota; class Clostridia; order Lachnospirales; family Lachnospiraceae; genus Oribacterium; species Oribacterium sp. The sequence goes on along the minus strand of NZ_DBHIGR010000044.1, from coordinate 5,109 downwards.
GACAGGTGGTTACCTGCTGAATGGTTCCGAAGATGCTTTGCTGGGTCATTCTTACCTGACCTGCGCCGTTACAACGGGGACAGGTCTGTCTTTCCGTTCCCGGCTTAGTTCCGGAACCGTTACAGGTCTTACAGGTATCTTTATATCGAATCTTAATGGTCTTCTTTACACCCTTAATAGCCTCATCAAAGGAAATACGAAGCCCTACACGAATATTGGCTCCCTTTTCCGGCATATTGGATCTTCTTCTGGAAGAACCGTAGGAGGAACCGAAGCCTCCACCGAAAAACTCGGAGAAAATATCTCCCATATCCATGCCGCTGAAATCAAAACCGCCGAAACCGGAGCTTGCTCCCGCTGCGGAGTTCGGATCAAAGGCCGCATGGCCATAGGTATCATAGGCCTTTCTCTTCTCCGGATCGGACAATACCGCATAGGCTTCCGAAGCTTCCCGGAATTTCTCTGCGGCACTTTCATCTCCGGGATTAGAGTCCGGATGGTACTGCTTTGCCAACTTTCGATAGGCTCTTTTAATGGCACTATCATCGGCATTTTTATCTACCCCCAGCACCTCATAATAATCACGCTTTTCTGCCATATATTTTCCTCTCCTTTAAATCCCAGGAAAAGACAGGCTTAAGCCTGTCTTCTCCGGAAAATTTTTCGAATTACACTTCCTTAAAGTCTCCGTCGACTACATTGTCGTCAGCGTTACCGCTCTGGCCTTCAGAAGCTGCTGCACCTGCATCTGCCGCTCCGGCACCGGCTGCCCCTGCTGCCTGAGCCTGCTCATACACCTTGGTGAAAAGTGCCTGAGAAGACTGCATCAGTTTCTCCTGGGCTGCCTTAATCTGCTCTGCACCGTCCTTGGTAATTCCCTCCAAAGGATTTGCTGCAAGAACATCCTCTAAAGCCTTTAAGTCAGCTTCTACAGTTGCCTTATCGCTGTCGCTAATCTGGCTTCCCACATCGGTAAGAGCCTTCTTGGTCTGGAATACGATGGAATCCGCTCCGTTTCTTACTTCGATAGCTTCCTTCTTCTCCTTATCCGCTGCTTCGAACTGTGCAGCTTCATTTACCGCCTTATCAATATCCTCCTTGGACATGTTGGATCCGGAGGTAATAGTGATATGCTGCTCCTTACCGGTTCCCTTATCCTTAGCGGAAACATTTACGATACCGTTGGCATCAATGTCGAAGGTAACTTCGATCTGAGGAACACCACGCTGTGCCGGTAAGATACCGTCCAGTCTGAACTGTCCTAAGGTCTTGTTATCTCTTGCAAACTCTCTTTCACCCTGTACAACATGGATGTCTACTGCGGTCTGGTTATCTGCCGCTGTAGAAAATACCTGAGAAGCTCTAGTAGGAATGGTGGTATTTCTCTTAATAAGAGGAGTAGCCACTCCGCCTAAGGTCTCGATAGAAAGAGTTAACGGTGTTACGTCCAGAAGAAGAACATCGCTTGCTCCGGCTTCTCCGCTCATCTTACCACCCTGTACAGCTGCACCAAGGGCAACACACTCATCAGGGTTCAAGTTCTTGGAAGGCTCTTTTCCGGTAAGCTGCTTTACCTTTTCCTGTACTACAGGCATTCTGGTGGAACCGCCGACTAAGAGTACCTTTCCAAGGTCGGAGTTGCTCAGTCCTGCATCCTTCATGGAATTCTGTACAGGAACTGCTGTTCTCTCTGTTAAATCAGAGGTGATTTCCTCAAACTTTGCTCTGCTAAGCTTCATATCCAAGTGCTTTGGACCCTCTGCAGTAGCAGTAATGAAAGGCAGGTTAATATCTGTGGTGGTTGCGGAGGAAAGCTCCTTCTTTGCCTTCTCAGCCGCTTCCTTCAAACGCTGTAAAGCCATCTTATCCTGAGAAAGGTCTACCCCCTCTGCAGCCTTAAACTCGTCTACCAGCCACTTGGTAATACGATCATCATAGTCATCACCACCTAAGTGAGTATCACCATTGGTGGACAATACTTCGATTACACCGTCTCCAATGTCGATGATGGATACATCGAAGGTACCACCACCTAAGTCGTATACCATAACCTTCTGCTCGGACTCATCCTCCAAACCGTAAGCAAGGGCTGCCGCTGTAGGCTCGTTGATGATACGCTCTACCTTAAGACCTGCAATCTTACCTGCATCCTTGGTAGCCTGACGCTGAGCATCGTTAAAGTAAGCAGGAACGGTAATAACCGCCTCGGTTACCTTTTCTCCCAAATAGCTCTCCGCATCCGCCTTTAACTTCTGTAAAATCATAGCGGAAATTTCCTGTGGAGTATAATCCTTTCCGTCGATAGATACCTTGTAATCTGTACCCATATGTCTCTTGATGGAGGAAATGGTTCTCTCCGCATTGGTTACCGCCTGTCTCTTAGCAGGCTCTCCTACAAGACGCTCTCCGGTCTTGGTAAATGCCACTACAGAAGGAGTGGTTCTCATACCCTCTGCATTGGGGATAACAACGGGCTTTCCGCCCTCCATAACTGCTACACAGCTGTTGGTTGTTCCTAAGTCAATTCCAATAATCTTTCCCATAGTCTTTACTCTCCTTTTTCTCTATATACAAAAATATTTTTCTTCAAAACTTTTTCTTACTAACGTTATTTTAGAACTCTTACATGATATGCTCATGTCTCAGGCATTACTGCCTTACTATCTGTTGTATTGCTTTTATTATCTACTTCTTTACCTTTACCATGGAGTGTCGAACCACATTTCCCCGATAGGTATAACCCTTCTGAAGATCCTGGGTAATGGTATCTTCCTCCGCATCTCCCTCTTCCTCTGTCATCACCGCATTGTGTAAAGCCGGATCAAACTTCTTACCGAGGGCCTCGATTTCCTGAATATTACAATCGGCAAACATCTTCTGAATCTGCTTGTAAATCCCTTCTATGCCTTTGACGAAGGGGGAATCCTTTTCCTCTTCCTGCACATGGCTTAAAGCTCTTTCAAAGTTGTCCACCACCGGAAGCAGGGCTTCGATAATACTTTTGGCTCCCAGTTCAAACATCTGTGCCTTTTCCTTCTCGGAGCGCTTTCTAAAGTTCTCATACTCCGCCAAGGTTCTAAGGTACTTATCCTTTAATTGGAGAAGTTCCGGATTCTCTTCGGAGCTTCCTTCCTCTGCTGACCGAGAACTCTCAACAGCTTCCTCTCCGGAAGTCTCTTCGGAAGCGGTCTCTGCATTCTCTTCCCTTTCTACTTCTGCAGATGCTTCCTGAGCCTTATTAAGCTCCTCTTCCATCCCTTGCTGCTCTGTATTTTCTGCCACAAGTCTCTCCTTTCTCTATTTAAAAACTCCTTTCCATATCCTGAATCAGATTTGTCAAAGTTTTTAAAACCTTCTCATAATCCATTCGCTTCGGTCCAATGACACCAAGGGTGCCCTGCATTCCGTTGCCCAAGTGATACTTTGCGGTAACTACTGCACAATCCGCCATGTCCTCCAAAGGACTTTCTTTTCCGATATAGACCTGAATGCTTCCATCCTTTTCTTCCGACTCGTTATCTTTCAGAAGGCCTGCCAGCTCCTCCTTCCGCTCTAAAGCGGAAATCAGCTTGGAGGCATTTTCCGAATCGGTAAGCTCCGGATATTTGAAAATGTTGGTGGCACCGGAGGTATAAATCTCTACCTCTTCCTCCTCAGGATGCAAAAGCTCCTGCATTCCCCGAAGTACGGTTTCCATCGTTGCTTTATAAGGCGTTCTATCCATTAAAGAGCGGATATCCTTTTCTCCCAGCTCCTCCACAGAGAAGCCCGCTAAAACATCATTTAGCAAAAGGTTCAAGGAGAGGATGGCAGCCTGCTCCAAATCCTCCGGAATATCTAAGGTAATGGTCTTTACGATATTGCCCTGAAACATCAGAAGGAATAAGACCTTCTGTTTCTCCACCAAAGACAGCTGCAAGAACTTGATTTTGTTCTTCTGCATACTGGGGCCGGATACTAAGGCCGCGTAGTGGGTATCACTGGCAATGTTTCTTACCAAAGCCTGTAAGGTACTTTCCAGTCGTTCCATTCTGGCAAACATAGAGCTCTTCACATCGGATAAGGCCCGCTCCTGCTTTTCCATAAGCTGGTCTACATAAAAACGGTAACCCTTATCTGAGGGAATTCTTCCTGCAGATGTATGAGGCTGTATAATATAGCCTAACTCTTCCAAGTCGCTCATTTCATTACGAATGGTTGCCGAGCTTAGATTCAAACCGGAAAACTTACTGATGGTACGAGAACCTACCGGCTCTCCGGTTTCCAAATAGTTTTTGATAATCGTGGTGAGAATAATCACCTTTCTCTGATCCACAGAACTCTTTCCCTCCTTTCTTGGCTTTGTTGGCACTCATGTGTATTGAGTGCTAACACATGGTCATAATATACCGCTAATGGAAGGATGTGTCAAGAATTTTTATGAAGAACTTTGTGAATTTCTGATGAACAGGGCGGGGCGGATTTTTTGCTTCCGACTTCCGCATTTTTCTTCCTGCTCTTTCTAAAGATATGTGTATCGCTTTCTCGGTATAGGGCTTATTCCGGGGCACGCTCCCGCTAACCTCGCCTCGTATGGGTTCTAAGCTTTTATAGGACAAAAGCTTAGAACCCACGGGCTCAGATTGCCCCCGTCATAAGCCCTATACCGAGAAAGCGAGCCGAATGCATTGAATAAAAAAGTAATAGAATCAATATGCCAAAATGCAAAATTAAAAAAATCGAAAAAAATTTTTGAATCTAAGACAAATGTCAAAAGTCGGAAGCATGAGAAATCCGCCCCTCCTTGTTCGGGGAAGAGTGGTTGAAGGGAAGCGCTTAAGGGAATTGAATATTGGAATAATAGAATAATAGAATTTTAGACTTATAGGTTTATTGGCTCTAAATATTAGACTAAGCTCCCCCAATCCTTTCTTTAAAAAGCATGCTATAAAAAACATGATTTATGCAAGCTTTTCGCAGTATAGGTCTGGAAGCGGGGGTAATGTGAGCCCGCGGGTTCTTGGCTTTTGTCTTTTAAAAGCTTAGAACCCCTGCAGGGCGAGCTTAGCGGGAGCGTGCCCCCGCTACAGACCTATACTGACGGAAAGCAAGTCTTGGTTTTTACATCGT
>NZ_DBHIGR010000043.1:0-14189 GCF_057249185.1 Oribacterium sp. | reverse complement strand
ATGTGCCTTCGGATTTTACGAAGAGAAATCGGAAATCTGGGCTACGGCTCCGACTTTTCCATCTATGACACGGATGACCAGAAAACCGTGATGCGGCAGGTTTTTAAGGAATTACAGATTGACAGCAAGATGCTGAAGGAAAGAATGGTGCTTTCCGCCCTGTCTCAGGTGAAGAACCAGGGGAGATCCGTTTCCGACTATCTTTTGGAAGATCCGGAGGATTTTCTGGATGGGAAGATTCGTGCCTGCATCCGACTTTACGAAGAAAAGCTAAAGCAAAACAACGCCTTGGATTTTGACGACCTGCTTTTACGCTGTAAGGAGCTTTTTGAGAAGTTTCCGGCAGTTTTAGAGAAGTATCAGGAGCGTTTTCGTTATATTTTGGTGGATGAGTATCAGGATACCAATGATGTACAGTTCCATTTGGTTTATCTCCTTGCCAAGAAATATCAGAATATCTGCGTGGTGGGAGATGATGACCAGAGTATTTATCGTTTCCGGGGAGCCAATGTGGAAAATATCCTCTCCTTTGAATCTCATTTTCCAAACTGCAAGGTGGTAAAGCTGGAACAAAACTACCGCTCCACTGCTCCTATTCTGGACTTGGCCAATGTGGTGATTGCGGAAAATCAGCATAGAAAGCAAAAGAAGCTTTGGACCGCGGAAAAGGAAGGCTTGAAGGTCAGCTTTCAGGAATATGAAAGTGCCAAGGAAGAGGCGGCGGCTGTTATCCGAGGCATTCGGGATGCAGGCTGGAGCTATAAGGACCAGGCGGTGCTGTACCGTACCAACGCCCAGTCCCGTTTACTGGAAGAGCAGTGCATCCATTGGAACATTCCCTACCAGATTGTAGGGGGCGTGAACTTCTACCAAAGAAAGGAAATCAAGGACATCCTTTCCTATATGAAGATTTTGGTGAATAAAAAGGATGATGTGGCTCTTCGAAGAATCATCAATGTACCCAAGCGGGGTATTGGAGAAGCCAGTCTTTTAAAGCTGCAACAGTACGGAGAAAGTCTTGGGGGCTTTTCTTTGGTGGAATCCCTTCCCTTTGCCAAGGCGGCAGGGCTTTCCGGAAAAGCCTTAACCATGGTGGGAAGCTTTCTGGAAATGCTGGAGAGCTGGAAGGATGTGGAATTAACATCCCTGATTGACCGCATTTTACAAGATACGGAGTACGAAAAGGATCTTCAGGCCGAGGGTGCCATAGAGGCGGAAAGCCGTATGGAAAATATTCAGGAGTTACAGGGAAAGCTCCAGTCCTATATTGAGGAAAATGGAGATGAGGGCAGTCTGTCCGCCTTCTTGGAAGAGGTTTCCCTGCTTTCCGACTTGGATCGAAGCGACTTAACGGAGGACAAGATTACCCTGATGACCTTACACGGGGCGAAGGGCTTGGAGTTTCCGGTGGTTTATCTGGTGGGCTTAAATGAAGGTCTCTTTCCCAGTGCCCAGTCCATGTTTACCCCCGAAGAGCGGGAGGAAGAACGAAGACTCTTCTATGTGGGTATCACCAGAGCGGAAAAGGAATTGTATTTAACCGCAGGAAGAGACCGGGTGGTACATGGCCAGTATCAATCCATGCTGGTGAGCAGTTTTGTGGATGACGTACCGGAAGAGTATCTGGAAAAGAAATATCTTTATCGGAAAAAGCCCAGTGAAGAAGATCTGTTTTTTGAAAAAAGTAGTCGTTCCGGCTACGGCTCCTATTTGCAGCAGGCCAATCAGTCTATCAAAGCCTATATGGGACAGTCAGATTCCTACGGCTCTACCGGTTCCTATGGCACTTCCGGTTCCTACGGCTCATCCGGTTCTTATGGCACTTCCGGTTCCTACGGCTCATCCGGTTCTTATGGCACTTCCGGTTCCTACGGCTCATCCGGTTCCTACGGCTCTGCCGGTGCCTATGGTTCATCAGGGCGTTCATCCTCTACTCTATATGGCAGCGCCGGATATTCTTCTTCGAAAAAGCCCCTAGATCTTCAAGCCTATCAGCAGGCCGGCATTATTCAAAAGGGCATCTCCGGCATGAGCTCCGGAAGCCTTGATTATCAGGTGGGGGACCGGGTCAGTCACATGAAATTCGGAGAAGGGGAAGTACTGGCTATAGAAGAGGACAAGAAGGATAAGCTGGTAACGGTACTTTTTGATACCGCAGGGCAGAAGAAAATGCTGGCGGGCTTTGCCAAGTTAAAAAAACTGTAGTATGAAAAAAGGACTGTAAAAAATCAAAGAAGTCTTTCATGCAATATAGGTCTGAAACGGGGCACGCTCTCGCTAGCTTCGCCTCACAGCGGTACTAAGCGAAAAACTGCGCTTCACTTGTTTTTCGAAAGTACCGGTGGGCTCAGACTACCCCTATTTCAGACCTATATGCATAAAGACTGTTTTATTTTTGATTTTTTCACAGTTCCTTTTTTGTTGTATAAAAACTTAGCTTATTACGCCAGGATATAAACCATATCCTCCCAGCTCTCTCCGCCCCAGGTGGAGGGGGATTTTCCCAGATGCTCATAGCCAAAACCGCTATAGAAAGGAACGAAGTGGGTATGGCAGGTAAGAAAAATCTTCTCCGTACCCCGCTTTTCCTCTATGTCAATATAGCGATTCATTATCTGACTGGCCAAGCCCTTTCCCTGGTATTCCGGCCGAACCTCCAGACCTAAAAGAAAGCAATGCTTTGCTCCTTTTTCCTGCAAGGAAGCATTTGTAAAAAATTCATCCTGAAATACCTCGGAGCTGGAGTGAATACCGCTCATATAGCCGGCAATCTTTCTATTTACCTGGTCAAAGGCAATCAGAAAATCCTCAGGGATTTTTTCCACCCTATCTTTCATATCCTCATAGCTACAGGCTTCATTTTCCGAAAAACATATCTTTTCTATCGCTGCTAATTCTCGGATATCCTCTTCGGTAGCCGCCCGAAAAAGATACCGCTCCTGCTTATACATAGGTCTCCTTTCGAAATTAAGAAATTTTATTATTTTTATCATAACAGAGATTCATAGGAAAGGCAAATCAGGAGGGATTTTCCTATGGCTTAAAAAATAGGCTTTGTAATCACTGTTTGTGCTATAAGAGAATTATATAATCGCTTATATATTAGTTGATTATGTATAAGTTCTTGCTAAAAAATTGTCTGAATTTCTGAAAAATATATGTAAGATTGACATTTTTTGGAGAGTAGAATAAAGTTACTATGAAACAAAAAATTAATACATCATAGATATGTGAAACAAAAGTACATACGAAAGGGAGTGAGTGCTTCGTGCAACAATCTGTTATTCCGGAAATTAAATCATTATATCCACAGATGAATGAAGCAATGCAAAAAATAGCAGATTATCTCATTGATACAGAAGATAAGAAGTGCGTGGAGAGAGCTAGTGAGTTAGCTCGTAGGAGTGGAGTCAGTACAGCTTCTGTCAGTAGATTTGTAAAAATGATGGGGTACAAAGAATTCCGTGACTTTCGTCTAAAGATTGTGATGGAAAAGCAAGAGGAGAATAGGCAGGAGGAAAATGAACTAAATTATAATGGTGAGCCTATTACTGGGGACGCTCATTCTATCTGTAAAACTATTTTCTCAAAAAGTGTTAGAGAACTGGAAGAGACGTGGGGAATTCTGGATTTTGATACTATGCAGACAGTGGCAGATTTGATTCATGAGGCAAGAAGAATTGTAGTCATCGGCGTGGGTCGATCAAAAGTCACTATGGAGGCACTGTACTCTAGGCTTTATCGCATTGGATACCCGATTATGATGTTTAGTGATGCCCACGAGATTGTAAATATTACATCTATTATGGAAAAAAAAGATATTTTGATATGCGTGAGTAATTTTGGACAGAGTAAATCAGTGGTTGAGGGAGCAAGAAGAGCGAAAAAAAGAGGTATTCAAGTAGTGGGAATCAGTAGTATTAAAGAGTCTCCACTAGCTAAAATTTCAGATTACACCTTATTTAGTGCATATGATTATAATAATGCGCAGGATGGGAACCTATTTGATCCGTCCAGTGAAAATTTGGCACAGCTTGTTATTGTGGATTGTCTTTATATGCTCGTTGCTCATAAGAATAAAAGAAAAAATATCACTTACTTTAAGACGTTTTCGAATGAGATTCATACAGAGCATATTAAATAATTAGTGAAATGTTTAGAGGAAAAAGAGTAGGAGGGGAAAATGAATCGTTTACATAATACGCTAGAAAAAGCGGTAGAAGAAATGATTGATGGATATGTAGAAACCTACCCCAATCTTTTTGAACGGATAGAAGGACAAAAAGTTCTATTGTATAAAGATAGAAAGAATGGTGTATCTATTTTAATTGGAGCAGGGGCAGGTAATGAGCCTTGGCCGATTGGGTATGTGGGAAAAGGACTGGCTGATGCTTGCGTTTTAGGGGATATTTTTACTGCACCGGCAGCAGGCAGTATTCTTAAAACGATTCGCACGCTTTCTCACGATGAAGGAGTACTCTGCATTGCAACGAATCATGCTGGGGATGTTCTAAACTTTGAGTTGGTAAGTGAGCTTGCAGAACTGGAGGGAATTAAGACACGACAGATTTATGTTTCAGATGATGTAGATTCATCGGATGAAAGAGGGGAAAGAAGAGGTATTGCCGGTGTTACATTGGTATTGAAAATACTCTCTGCGGCCAGAAATGCGGGACTTAGTTTAGAAGAACTAGTGTCTTTGGGAGAGAGAATAAATGATAATCTTTCCACGGCAAGTGTAACCATTTCTCCGGCTTTTGTTTTCGAAAATGGAAAACAAGCTTATGATTTACCGGATGGTTTTGTAGAATACGGTATGGGATTTAACGGAGAATTAGGAAAAGAAAGAACAAATTTGCCAAGTGCGGATTCTTTAATAGAGAAGCTCATTGAACCTTTACTGATTGATTTGCAGCTAAAAGAAGGAGATGAGATTGCTGTTTTTCTGAATGTATTTCAGGCAACAACTACCTTGGAAGAATGCATCCTCTTATATAGCCTTCAGAATGCTTTGAAGAGGAAGAAAATAAAAGTATTTGATACTTTTGCGCAATCACTTTTCCCCACACAAGGAGCAGGGGGACTCTCTCTTAGCTTTTTGAAAATGCAAGAGGAATATAGAGGATTTTATAAAAAAGAAGCTTATTCGCCGTTGTTTTACAAAAGAGAAATGGAATAAACTTGGTGAGCATCATATACAGAGTACAGGGTGTTCAAACTTAATGTAGAAGAAAAGATGTAGAAGGTGAAGACAGTATGAAGGAAGTTAGTGCTGATCAAGTAAAAAGAATGATGGAGAGAGTTGCTCAGAAAGTGGTGGAGTCAGAGCCGTACCTTACAGAGATTGACTTGAAAATAGGTGATGGAGACCATGGAACAGGTATGAAAAGAGGCTTTTTGGCTGTTCAGAAAATGTTGCTTGATTTGAAAGTTGATTCCTGTGAAGGGGTTTTTCGAGCAGTGGGTACTTGCCTTTTAGACACTATGGGCGGAGCTTCAGGCGTTTTATTTGGAACGGTTTTCATATCGGGAATTGTAAAAAGAGAGGAACGAAACAGTTTCCAATTAAGTGATTTTGCAGAGATTTTTTCTACCTCTTTAACTTCACTAAAAAAGAGAGGGAAGGCTAAAGTAGGAGATAAGACCATGGTGGATGCTTTGGAGCCGGCAGTTCTTGCTCTGGAAGAGGGAGCAAAGGAGGGCCTGGATCTTATAGAGGGTTTTCAAAGAGCTGCTTTAGCTGCAGAAAAAGGGATGGAGTACACGAAAACGATAAAAGCACGTTTTGGAAGAGCAAAGTATTTTGGAGATAAGGCCATCGGGCTGCAGGATGCAGGAGCTACATCAGTGTACATTATTTTCCAAGCTATGTCTGATTTTTTAAAGGGGGAGAAAAATTGATTCTTACAGTTAGTTTAAACCCTTGTATTGATAGAACAATAGAGATTGAGAAGTTCCTTTATGGAGGAACAAATAAGGTTTTGAAAACAAGGGAAGATATTTCGGGAAAAGGGATTAATGTCAGTATAGCATTACAAAATCTTGGTGTTAGCAATAAAGCGACCGGGTTTTCTTTTTCGGAAGATGAGGTCAGATTAAGACGCTTTTTTGAAAGTATTCATTGTCCTTATCACTTTCACACAGTTCAAGGAAGTCTTCGTGTAAATGTAAAGATTTTCGACACGGAAAAGCGTGTAATGAGTGAGTTTAATGATAAGGGACAAGAAGTTACTGAAGCCGATGTGTCTGCTTTCTTCTCTTTGATGGAAAAAGAGTGGGAAGGGACTGATATCTTAGTTGTGGATGGCTCCGTACCACCAGGGGTTCCAAGGAGTATTTATAAGGAATTAATACTTTTAGCAAAGGAAAAAGGGATAAAAACAGTCTTAGATGCTACTGGAGATTTACTAGCTTTGGCATTAGAGGCACAGCCGTATTTTGTGAAACCGAATCGGGAAGAGCTGGAAGCTTTTTATGGAAAGGCATTTAAAGATACCAAAGAAATGATTAGCTTTGGCAAGAGCTTACTACAGAAAGGCATACATTATCTTTGTATTTCATTGGGAGAGGAGGGAGCTTTATTTCTCACAGCAGAAAAGTGCTATCAGGCAAAACCGGTAAAGATTCTTGTACAGGGAGTACAGGGGGCTGGGGATTCCATGGTGGCAGGAGCTTGTTTGGCGATGAAGAAAGACCTTTCGGATGAAGATATTTTTAGATATGCGGTAGCTTGTGCAACAGGATCTTTACTACATCCGGGTACTCAGTTGTGCGAAAAAGAAGATTTGGAAGCAATGTTACAAAAGGTTGAAATTATAAATTTAGAAGAATAGAAAGGGGAAAAAATATGGCTTTGGTAAGTTCTAAGGAAATTTTGATGAAAGCACAGCAAGAAGGCTATGCAGTTGGTGCTTTTAATGCGGAGAACATGGAGATGGTTCAGGCAATTGTAGCAGCGGCAGAGGAATTATCTTCTCCGGTAATTATTCAGACAACTCCGGGAAGCTTGCAATATGCAGATACAGATATGTTTTTTGGAATGGTAAACGCAGAAGCAAAAAAGGCGAAAGTGCCGGTGGCTTTACATCTGGATCATGGAAACAGTGCAGAGCTTTGTGCGAAAGCGATTTTATCCGGTTATACCTCTATCATGATTGATGGCTCTAAGCTGGCTTTTTCTGAAAATGTAGCTCTTACAAAGAAAGTGGTTGAGTTTGCACATGCTATGGGAGTGCCGGTTGAGGGAGAATTAGGAACGGTAGGAGGAAAAGAAGACACACATGAAGTAAAAGACAGTGAAAAGTCCTATACCGATCCGGAAGAAGCAAAGGAATTTGCAGAGCAAACAGGTGTGGATTTCCTTGCGGTTGGTATTGGAAATGCTCATGGATTTTATAAAGGAGTACCAAAGTTACGATTTGATATTTTGGAAAAAACCAAAAGTCTGGTAAGTATTCCTATTGTTCTACATGGTGCGTCAGGAATTCCTGATGAAGATGTAAAGAAATCAACAGGCCTTGGTATTTGCAAAGTGAACTTTGCAACCGAATTAAGAGATGCCTTTACCAAGGGAGTAAAAGAGTACCTTGAGAAGAATCCGGAAGTATTTGATCCAAAGAAATACAATGGAGCAGGTAGAGAAAAAGTTAAGGAACTTATTAAGCATAAGATGCATGTATTGAATAGTGTCCATAAGGCATAAAACTTAGATAAGAATTTGGAATACGTGAAACAATGTTTTATTTTTCTCAATAATGGACAAATTTCAACTCGAATCAAAACGGGTAAGCAATCACGCAGACCTCGTTCTGAATATTTACTTACTTATCTTTAAAGGAGGAAAAAGTGATGAAAAAAGGTATTTCATTGGTACTCGCAGCTTTAATGGCTGTATCTCTTGTGGCTTGTGGAGGTGGCAGTGCTGCAAAGAGCACAACTGCTGCAGCATCAGAGCAAACAGAAAAACAGACAGAGAAAGCCGGAGAGACGGAGGCTAAGAAGGAAGAGACTAAAGGAGAAGCAAAGACCATCGGTGTAAGCTTACTGAACAGTACCCACGTGTTCTATAATAGTATCCAGACTGCTATGGAAGAGCAAGCAAAGGAATATGGATGGACTTTAGATGTACAAGATGCTGCAGGAGATGCAAATAAGCAGCTTGGTCAGGTACAGGATTTTATTACCAAGAAAGTAGATGCTATTGTTATTGCACCAACTAACTCTGCAGGATCCAAGTCTATGATTGAGCTTGCAGAAAAGGCTGGAATTCCAGTATTTACTATGGATATCGCTTCTGATGGAAAGCCGGTTACTCACGTTGCTACAGATAACAAGAAGGGTGGACAGCTTGCTGCTGAGTATGTGGTAAATAATATCCTTACCGAGAAAAAGGGTAATGCAGCGGTAATTACTTATTCTGAAATCGAGAGCTGTGTAGATAGAGAGACCGGATTTACAGATTATTTGAAGGAGAATGCTCCGGATATCAAGGTAGTTGATGTGCAGAACTATTCCGGTGACCAGCAGAAGGCTGCAGATGTAATGCAGAACATGCTTTTAAAGAATGATAATATCGATGTTGTTTTCTGTGTAGGAGATCCTGCAGCTATTGGTGCGCTTTCCTCTATCACAGCAGCCAATGCAGCAACCAAGATTATCGGTTATGACGGAAATCCGGAAGGTGTTGCAGAAATCAAGAAGGGTGGAAACTGGGTTGCAGATGTTGCACAGGATCCTGCAGGAATTGGTAAGACCACTCTTGAGGCTATTAAGAAGCATTTAGAGGGTGAGAAGGTAGATTCTGAGATTTTGATTGCGCCTTATATTATTGATGCAAAGAATGCAAAGTAATAAAAAGATAGGTTAAGAGGAAGGCGTCCCACTTTTTGGACGCCTTTTTCTATAATATGGAGCATATTATGATGGAAGAAAGAAAAGAGACTTTAGTAGAATTAAAGCATATTCATAAGGAATTTCCTGGCGTGAAAGTCTTAGAGGATATTTCTGTTGCTTTTTATCCTGGGGAAGTACATGTTCTTTTGGGAGAAAATGGTGCAGGAAAATCCACAATTATTAAAATCATTTCCGGTATTTATCAACCTGATAAAGGGGAAGTTTTGATAGAGGGACAGCCCGGGGCAAAAAATATTCGAGAAGCGCAGCAAAGAGGAATCAGCGTTATTCATCAAGAACTTAGCGTTATTGAGGATTTAAAAGTTTATGAAAATGTTTTTCTGGGAAGAGAAGAGAAAAAATCCGGATTTTTAAACAAAGAAAAAATGATTGCGGAATGTAAAAGGATTTTGGATGAAATGGATGTGGCGATTGATCCCCGCTCACCGGTATATAAGCTTAGTAATGGAGAAAAGCAAATGGTAGAGATTGCCAGAGCTGTTTCTCAGAATAGTAAGTTAGTAATTATGGATGAGCCTACCAGTTCGCTTTCTGACCACGAGGTACAGTCTCTTTTTCGAGTTATACGTCAATTAAAGAAAGATAATGTTGCAGTAATTTATATTTCTCATCGTCTAAAGGAAATTCTGGAGATGGGAGATATGCTTACCGTACTTCGAGATGGTATGAAGATTGCTACAGTACCGGTTTCAACGGTAACTGAACAGAAGATGGTAGAAATGATGGTGGGAAGAGAAATTTCCCAATTTTATTACAAAGCCAAAGCTCCGGAAAATAAAGAATTGGTTTTGGAGGTGAAGAACCTATGCTCTAAAAACCATTTTAAAAATGTTTCATTTCAACTATATAAAGGAGAAGTTCTTGGAGTAGCCGGACTTATCGGTGCAGGAAGAACTGAATTAATGAGGGCGATTTTTGGAGCTGATTCCTATGATAGTGGAGAGGTATTTTTGTATGGAGAAAGTTTAAAGGGATTACAGCCTAAGGAAATTATTAAAAAAGGTATGGGCTTAATTCCCGAAGATAGAAGAGGCCAGGGACTTTTACTGGAAAAGACAGTTCGGGAAAATACCAGTTTGGCATCTTTAAAAGAGAATAGTCATAGTGGTTTTATTGATTTTTCGTGGGAAAAGCGAGAAGCAGTTTCCTACATAGACAAGTTACGGATTAAGACTCCTTCAGATTCAGCAATCATTAAAAATCTTTCAGGAGGAAATCAACAGAAGGTAGTAATAGCAAAGTGGCTTTTAGCAAAGTCTAAGATTCTTATTATGGATGAGCCTACCAGGGGAATAGACGTTAATGCTAAAGCGGAAATATATGAGCTTATGAAGAATTTTGTCGAGGAAGGTGGCAGCATTATCCTCGTTTCTTCAGAATTACCAGAGGTACTAGGATGTTCTAATCGCATTATGGTAATGCGAGAGGGATATGTAACCGGTTTTCTGGATAGTGCAGAAGCGACAGAAGAAAATGTCATGCTTTTTGCCAGCAAAGGAAATGAGGAGGTTGTTTATGAATAAGAAAAATGGTGGTATATCAAAAGTCCTAAAAGGAGAAAATACCATGCTCCTTTTTGCGGTAGCGCTGTTTGCAGTGTGTCTTCTTTTTGTCCCTCGATTTGCGACAGGGGGAAATATCAAGAATATCTTGATTCAGATTTCAATCAATGCACTTATTGCCTGTGGCATGACCTTTACTATACTTTCAGATGGTATTGACCTTTCTGTTGGTTCGGTAGCGGCTATAGCAGGGGTTGCAGGAGCGTCTTTAATCAAAACTATGCCAAATGCATCTGTTCCGATGTCCATTCTGATTATATTACTAACTTCCTTAGTAATAGGTACTGTGTGTGGTGCTCTTAATGGATTTTGTATTGCAAAGTTGAATGTTCCTCCCTTTATTGCAACTATGGCGATGATGAATGTAGCAAGAGGTTTAGCCTATGTTTTTACAGATGCAAAGCCGGTTTTTGGCTTGCCGGAAAGTTTTGGGTTTATCGGTTTAAGAGAACTTGGTATTATTCCTGTATCAGTTATTTTAATGGTTTTTATTATTTTTCTTAGTTATATTATTTTAACAAAGACTTGCTATGGAAGATATATTTATGCTGTAGGTAGTAATAAAGAGGTAGCTAAGTTGACGGGCATTAATGTAGATCAAGTCCGTTTTTCGGTCTATGTGATTTCCGGAATTCTTTCAGCATTAGCAGGGCTGGTGTTAGCCTCCAAGTTACAGAATGGACAGGCCACGGCAGCAGTAGGCTATGAGTTAAATGCTATTGCAGCAGTAGCAATGGGTGGTACTAGTATGTCCGGTGGACGAGGAGGAATTCCTCAGACAGTTATTGGTCTTATCGTTATCGGAATTATTAATAATGCGTTAAGTTTACTTGGGGTTTCGGCATATTGGCAGACGGTGGCAATGGGCGTTATTATTCTGATTGCAGTAGTCATTGATCAGGCTAGAAAATAATTCACTAAAGCGGCGGAATGAGTTTTAGAAGAATAAAAAAAATAGGGGAAGTACTAAACGATGTGTTTTGGGCAAGTTTAGCACTTCCCTTTTTCGTGTCGATTATTTACTATAGATTTAGAATATTTTCCAGGAAGGAGGACAATCCCATGGAAGGACAATCCATTATGCAAATATTTCAGGGGGGCTCCTCTGTGTCCGGGGTGATTATCCCCATAGCTTTAATGCTATTTTCCGGCTTTGCTTTAACAAGAGTCACCAAGCGCCTGAAGCTTCCCAATGTAACCGCCTATATTTTGGCGGGAATTTTGATTGGACACTATTGTTTGAATCTGGTGAATCCGGACATTATTGAAGGCACAAGCTTTATTGCGGATATTGCCCTTGCCTTTATTGCCTTTGGTACCGGGGAATTTTTTACTTTTTCTACGCTAACGCAGAATGGGATTAAGGTTTGTATTATTACGCTATTTGAAGCGACTCTGGCTTCTTTCTTCGTTTTTGTGCTTTGTCTTTTTATTTTGAAATTGAATTTAAGTCTGTCTTTGGTTTTGGGAGCCTTGGCGGCCACCACAGCCTCAGCCTCCACAATTATGACCATAAGGCAGTTCAATGCTAAGGGGGACTTTGTGAACACCCTTTTGCAGGTGGTGGCATTGGACAATGTCTTTGGTCTTGTGGCCTACAGTATGGCCATTTCCGTGGCGGTGGCGCTGCAATCCGGCTCCTTTAAGCTGAGCAGTATTCTTATGCCCATTGCTTTAAATCTGGCGGTACTTCTTCTGGGAGGACTTTTTGGGCTTTTTTTAAAACTTTTAATGCCGAAGCAGCGTTCTACGGACAACCGTTTGATTATTACCATTGCTGTGCTTTTCAGCTTTTGCGGTATCTGTGCCCTTTTGGATGTGTCTCCCCTTCTGGGCTGTATGTCCATGGGTATGATTTACATCAATATCACGGAAGACGATAAGATTTTCAAACAGTTAAATTACTTTAGTCCACCCATTTTACTGCTGTTTTTCGTGCGTTCCGGTATGAACTTTAAGCTGGATGTGCTCTTACATTCGGGGGGAATAGGGGAAAATGTTCCTCTCCTTCTGGTGGGTATCAGCTATTTTCTGGTGCGTATTTTGGGAAAATATCTGGGGGCTATTCTGGGTCCAACTTTGGTGGGAGAAAAGAAGGAAGTTCGGAAATATTTAGGACTGGCATTGGTGCCTCAGGCCGGAGTAGCTATCGGTCTTTCCGCATTGGGCGCCAGAATTTTGGGCGGAGAGCTGGGAAGAGCTTTGGAAACGGTGATTCTTGCTTCCAGTATTCTCTATGAACTCATAGGCCCCGGTTGTGCCAAGCTGGGACTCTATCTTTCCCATTCCTATGCGGTAAGTTTGGAGGATTTAACGGAATCCGTCGCTATAGAACCGGAGAAGAAGAAAAATGAGGTGGAGCTTTTGATTGAGCGAATCCAGGCCATTCAGAAGGAACTTCCCTCCCATGCCAAGAGACTGGCGGAAGAGGAAGAAGCCTTTACCGAGGCGGCGGAGGAGCAGTACTAAGAACAGGAGGAAAAGCCATGTCAGAATGGATTATACAGGAAGCATTTCAGACATTGACAATAGAAAAGAACATAAGTCTCTTTTCCGCCATGCTCAGGATTTTCATAGCGGTTCTTCTGGCCTCCATCATTGGCTGCGAGCGAGCCAACAAAAGGCATTCCGCAGGTCTTCGAACCTTTATTTTGGCCTCTTTATCCGGCTGTCTGGCCATGATTTTAGATCTGCTTTTCATGAATGCGGAGGTGCTTCGTTTTCCCATGCTCTCCGCCTTTGCCATGATCAGCATTTCCATCATCAGCTGTAAGGCGATTCTCTTTAGCTCCAGAAATCAGATTAAGGGCTTAACCACTGCCATTGCCCTATGGTCCTGTGTTTTGATCGGGCTCAGTGCGGGAGCAGGACTTTACTTTGTCAGTGTGGTGGCTTGCTTTATGCTGTACTGGATTCTATCTTACCTGCCGGGCTTGGAAATGTATTTGAAAAATCGCTCCAACCACTTTGAAATTCATTTAGAGCTAAAGAGTCGGCAGTATTTGCAGGACTTTGTAACGACTATTCGAAGACTGGGACTTCGGATTGATGATATTGAATTAAATACTGCCTACCATGGTTCCGGCCTTAGCGTGTATTCCGTAACCTTTACCATAGACAGCAAGGAGCTGAAGAAGTTTAAAACCCACAAGGAGATTATCGAAGCCCTGTCCACCATTGACTACATTTATCATATTGAGGAAATGCGGTAGAACGTTGTAATCACTTCTTTATTTTACCTTTTATATAGTTGCTTTATTCCTATTTTTGCTGTTTTGCTCTTTATTCTGTTGTTTTACTCTTAGCCTTTACATCTTAGAACAGATATGATAATTTTTATTCGGAAGAAACCGAATCGGAGGTGACCGAATAAAATGAAATTTATCGGAAGAGAGGAAGAAGTACGGAAAATCAAAGGCTTGTATCAGTCTCCCGGCATGGAAGTGCTTCTATTATACGGAAGAAGGCGAATTGGAAAGAGCGAGCTGATGAAACATTCCATGCAGTTCTTTGAGGGGAAGAGGATTTATTACGAGTGCAAACAGACTTCTGAAATGAACAATGTAGACAGCTTGGCGACTTTACTTTCGGAGGAGTTTGGCTATCCTAGGATTTCCTTTTCCGGACTGGAAGAAGTGCTAGATTTTCTTTTTAAAAAAGCGACGGAGGAGAATATTCTTTTGATTTTGGATGAATATTCTTATCTTAGTGATG
>NZ_DBHIGR010000042.1:0-14194 GCF_057249185.1 Oribacterium sp. | reverse complement strand
AACAAGCAGCAGATTGATGCCCTTTCCTTCATTGTCCATGCAGGCTCTGCCTACGAGAGAGGAAAGAAAATGTGTGAAAAGCTGAAGAATGAAATTCCCAGACAGCTTTTTGAAATTCCCATTCAGGCGGCAATCGGAGGGCATGTGGTGGCAAGAGAAACCGTGAAAGCCCTTCGTAAGGACGTTCTGGCCAAGTGCTACGGCGGAGATATTTCCCGAAAGAAGAAGCTTTTGGAGAAGCAGAAGGAAGGAAAGAAGCGTATGCGACAGTTCGGTAACGTGGAAATTCCCCAAAGCGCCTTCATGTCCGTGCTAAAGCTGGATGAAGATTAGACCGATTTTTCCATTCATTTTGAAACAATATTAATAATAGTAAGAAAAGTAGACGAGAATAATAGGAGGAGTAAGAAGATGGCAAAGAACTTGGATTACGCAAACATTGGATTCGCATATCATAAAACCGATAAGCGTTACATTTCCTATTGGAAGGAGGGGGCTTGGGATGCAGGCTGCCTTAGCGAAGACAGTAACGTGGTGCTCAATGAGTCCGCTGGAATTCTGCAGTACTGCCAGCAGGTGTTTGAAGGCTTAAAGGCCTATCGCTGGAAGGATGGCTCCATCGTCTGCTTCCGTCCGGATATGAATGCAGAAAGAATGTTTCATTCCGCTGAATTTCTGGAAATGCCGGGCTTTCCGAAGGATCGTTTCTTAGAGGCTTTGGATGAAACCGTAAAAGCCAATGCGGACTGGGTTCCTCCCTTTGGATCCGGAGCGACTCTGTATATCCGTCCCTATGAATTTGCCTCCGGCATCGTCATTGGGGTAAAGCCTGCGGATGAATATACTTTCCGTATTTTTACCACCCCGGTTGGCCCTTATTTTAAGGGAGGAGCGGTACCCATCGCCCTGATGATTTCCGATTTTGACCGGGCGGCTCCCCATGGAACCGGAGCAATTAAGGCAGGATTAAACTATGCTATGAGTTTACATTCCCATGAAATTGCGGTGGAAAAGGGATTTACGGAAAATCTTTATCTGGATGCGGGAAAGCGGGAGTTTGTGGAAGAAACCGGTGGTGCCAATGTGCTTTTCGTAGATGAAAAGGATCGCTTGGTGGTACCGAAGTCCGATTCTATTCTACCTTCCATTACCAGAAAATCTTTAATCTACGTGGCAGAGCATATTCTTCACATTCCGGTGGAGGAGAGAGCTGTCCGTTTGGAGGAACTGAAAAGCTTTAAGGAGTGCGGACTTTGCGGTACCGCAGCAGTGATTTCTCCGGTGGGTAAAATTCAGAATCATGAGGAAGAAATTTGCTTCCCCAGCGGTATGGAGAAGCCCGGAAAGATTATGGACGAGTTATATAGAACCCTTATTGCGATACAGGATGGAGAAATGGAAGCCCCGGAGGGTTGGATTCGCCATATTCAGTAAGTAAAAGCCCTGCACAGGGAAGTGCCGGGGAAAGGACATTGTCCGAAAAATCAGGGAAAGTACAGGAGCTTATTCTGCCCTTTCTACAGAGAAAAACTAAAGGAAGAAGATGAATAAAAAAGAAGAAGAAAAGGGAATAGGCTCAGTTGCGTTTATAATTGTGATAGCTTCCATTCAGGCTATTCTGTTTTTGTTTTTGCTTTTGGTCTATATCCGGACCTCTTACCGGAGGTCCATGGTGGGAATTACCTTGAATCAGAAAAAGGCCTACATTCAGCAAACGGTAGATAACTTGGTGCAGGATTTGGATGACTTGCATGATAGTTTACCTAAAGAACAGGCGGAAAAACTTTTCCGACAAAGTATTGACCAGCATTATTATGGGGAAAACAGTTATATCTGGGTGAAAAAGGTCTTGAACTATGAAGGGGGGGACAATTATGCAGTAACCCTGATGCACCCCAGAGACAAGAGCATGGAGGGGAAATACCTTTCCACCAACGAGAAGCTTTCCGGAATTTTTCATAATAAGGAAGAATTAGATGGAATTCTACGGGATGGACAGGTTTTTACCAAGATAGTTTTCCGTAATGAGGCGGGAGAAGAGGTGGATGAAAAAATCATCTACTCTAAGCTTTATAAGCCCTATGACTGGATTATTTCCATGGATTTGGATGTGGAGGATATTAAGCAGGATGTCCATTATATGGACAAAACGATACAAAAGATTAACTATCGAATTCTGTTCTTTTTAGGCGGTATTTTCACCTTTGTGATTGTGTCTTTGAATCTGGTGCTGTTTTACCGTTCCAGACGGAAGTATGTTTCCAGAATTCAGGAGCTTTCAGAGGAAAATGCCATGGATGAGCTTACCGGAGCCAAAAGCAGAAAGGCCGGAAAGCGTATTCTGGAGCATAGCTATAACCGTTATAAGACCATAGGGGTTAATGCCAAGATTTTGATGATGGATGTGGATTATTTCAAGAGCTACAATGACCGCTACGGCCATAGCTTTGGAGACCAATGTCTACAGCACTTGGTGAAAGTAATTCAGGAGACGGTACGTTCCTCCGACGATGTGATTCGCTGGGGAGGAGATGAGTTCCTCTGCGTTCTGTATGATTTAAACGATATTTATGCGGAAAAGGTTTGTAATAAAATCTGTGAAGCAGTGGCAAGCCATCCGATTAAGCACGGAGAGGAAGAGCTGAATATGACCGTTTCCATCGGTTATTCCGGCTTTCATGAAAATGATGAAGACGCGGAAGAGGTGGTAAAGCGGGCAGATCGGGCGCTTTATGACGCAAAGTATCATGGTAGAAATCAGGCCATGATGTATGATGAGGAAAATGATATTTACCGGGATCGTTAAATAATATCTCCGTAAGCTCTGCAATTTTTGCAGACAGCCTCCGGAAAGTTTTTAAAGTAAAAATTCCGCCAGCAAAACATTGGAAAGATTCATGCCCACTTCGGTAAAACGATAGTGGGCATTGTCATGTAGCAGGTAGCCTTCCCTACATTGCTTTTCCAGCACAGCACCGAAAATCTTATGCATATCGATGGAAAAGCGTTTCACAAAGTCAATTTCGGAAACGCCGGCGGTTCTTCGTAAGCCAAGGTAGAAGAACTCCTCCATTTCCTCTTCTTTCGTTAAGACTTGCAGGTCTTCACAAAGCTGTTCCTCGATGGAGGGACGGCTTTTTTGCTTTTGCGAACTTGGAAAAGTAGAAGAGGAAGAAGTCTCGTCAAGGCTTTTTTCAACAGGCCTTTGCCTCGACTCGACAGCGGAAGAATCTCCTTTTTCGAAAAAGGGTAAAGAAAGGTATAGGGGCAGCTTATTGCTATTTTTCCACCGCTTATGCTGAAAATAGGAAGAGGCGTGAATACCGAAGCCCAGGTAGGGAACATTGGACCAGTAGCCGTAGTTATGCACGGAAAAAAAGCCCCCCTTGGCATAATTACTGACCTCGTAGGGAGACATCCCCATTTTACCGGTCCATTCCTTCGTCAGGGCATCCATTTCCAAAAGCTCCTCTTCGGAGGGGATGGGCAGCTTTCCTTCTTTGGCTAAGGCATAAAAACGGGTTCCTTTTTCGATGATTAAGTTGTAAATGGAAAGGTGCTCCGGCTTTAGGAGGCTGATGTTCTTTAAGGTCCTTTTATAGCTTTCGGGAGTCTGCAAAGGAATCCCGTTCATTAAATCAATGCTGATATTTTTAAAGCCCAGCTTTCTGGCTTCCTGATAGGCGGTAAGGAAGGTGGAAAACTGATGCTCCCGTCCCAGAAAACGAAGCTCCTCCTCTTGGGTACTTTGTAAGCCGAAGGAGAGACGGTTAATGCCGGAACGCTGATAAGCCTCCAAGGCTTCTTTGCTTGCGGATTCCGGGTTACACTCAATGCTGGCTTCCCAATCGGAATAGATCGGATAGCAAGTTCGGATGACTTCCATGGTCTTTTCGATTTCTTCGTAGGGTACGGCGCTGGGAGTGCCTCCGCCGATAAAGAGGGAGAGGACTTCATACTGCCCCTTTTGAAAATCCTTGCTCCGCCATTCCAATTCCTCCCGAAGCTTTGCCATGTAGGCGATTTTTTGCTCCTCCTTGGAAGGAAAGGAGAGAAAATCGCAGTAGGCACATTTTCTTGCACAGAAAGGGATATGTAGATATAATGCAAGAGGTTTTTTCCCTCGTTTTTCAAATGATTCCAGTAGAGTACGGTACTTTTCCATGGAGGATTCCTTTCAATGTTTTCTCCACTTTAGCACAGAGCATTTTTTTCGGCAAGGAGGACAGTTTGGGATATAAAAAAGGAGAAAGAGAAGAGTTTCTGGAGGCACAGAAGAAGATTCAGGAACAGCTGAAAGAAAAGAATTTTCTGCCCCTTTATCTCCTCTATGGGGAGGAGGATTATTTGCTGTCCTATTATAAGAAAGCCTTCTTCCAAGCTTTTTCGGAAAATGAAGGTATCAACTCTATGGTGGTGGAGGAACTTCCCCCTACGGATGAACTGATTTCCGCGGTGGAAACCCTGCCCTTCTTCGCCCCATACCGACTTATGGTTTTTCAGGGGAAAAGTAGCGGCAGAAAAAAACTTTCAGAAGATTTTATTCAGTATTTGAAAAACAGCCCCAAAGAAACAGTCCTGTTGTTTATTGAAGAAAAAGTAGACAAACGAAGCAGTCTCTATAAGGTAGTTAAGGAGAGAGGACTCTGTCTTGCCTGTATGGAGCAGGATCAAGCTTTTCTCCAGCGTTTTGCCCTGCAGCAGTTGAAAAAGGAAGGAAAGAAGATTCGGGAAAATGTCCTTGGACTCCTCCTATCCAGAAGCGGCAGTAGTCTGTATCGAATTGTAAATGCCTGTAAGAACTGCGTGGATTATATCGGAGATGGGGAAGAAATTACCCAAGAGGCGGTGGAGGCCGTGGTGGAGAAGCTGCCGGAAGACAGAGTTTTTGATTTGATTGAAGCCTTAGGCCGGGGAGATCAGGAAAAGGTTTTTCAATATTACGGAGACCTTCTACGTTTAGAGGAAAAACCGGCGAAAATTCAGAATCTGATTCGGAAAAATGTAGAAAAGCTTCTTATAGTCAGAGAATATTTGACAGAGGGACTTCGGGAGAGAGAAATGGAAACTCGGCTTTCCATGGATTCCTGGAGAGTTCGAAAGTATATCGGCCAGGCCAGAACCTATACTCAGTCCGGCTTGCAAAATCTCTTCCATAGTTTACTTCGTTTAGAAGAAGAGAACAGAAAGGGAAGAATCTCTGACAGCTTGGCTTTAGAGCTTCTATTGGCGAATCAGGCGGAGAATCTTTTGCCTTAAGAGCTTTTTTCATGCTCTGCCCCGGAAGAAATACTCTTTTTAGTGCTTTTTCTATGGGGAAAGAAGCAGGATTTTTTAGAGAAAATCACCAGAATTTCATAAAAAACGGATTTTTTTGCGATTTTGTAAGATAAATGAAAGAAAAACAGAATTCCTCTGTGCTAGAATGCAGAAAGCAAGGAGGATTTTTATGCTTAAACAAATCAAAAAAGGAATCGTTTTTTCCTTGAGTAGCCTGATGTTACTTTCTTCCTTTTCCATTGTGGGAAGGGCGGAAGAAGTGGGAGCACCCCCTGTAGCCAAAGAAGATGTTATTGAATTTACCGATATCCCTGAAGGGCTTGCCAATGAAATCAGTCAGGGAACAGCAGAAAGTGCAAACTATACAAAGGGTGCATCCCTTGGAAAGTTCCAGCTGGTAGGATACAGCGGAGACGGAATGACCTATTCCGGAGCAAAGACCCAAGCGAAGCATACCATTGCGGCAGACTTAACGGTACTGCCACTGGGAACCAAGATTTTTATCGGTGATACCGTATATACCGTGGAAGACATTGGTTCCGGTGTAAAGGGAAAGATGGTGGATATTTACTTTGACACCATGGCGGAAGCCAGAGCCCTTACCCAGAAGGGAAGAGTTTACGAGGAAGTATTCGTGGCGGTTCCCAAGAATTAAGATTTTGAATTTATTTTTGTCCTATATCCCCCAAAAAAAATGCGTAAAAAAAGACCGATAAACTGGCGTTAGCCAGATTTATCGGTCTTTTTTACGCTTTTTCCTCTAATGTTTGTGATTTCATAAAAAATTAGTCCTGATTTTTTTCAAGTGTTAAGGAATGATAATAATCGCAAACAATAGTTCCTGACAAGATAAGTATCAGGGGGAATGAAAATGCATTTAGCAACTTATAAAAAAATATAGGAAAAAGGATGTTTTCTTTTGGAAAAGTATTTAAATCCGGAACGAAGGCTTGGAAGATTAAAACAATAAGCATAATGAAATATCTCCAAGTATGTCTTAGATACGAAGGATAGTTTTTGCTGTTCATTTTAAACCCTTTCAAATTTAACAATCACATTTACAATTATGGTAACAATAGCAGTAGCAAAAATCAATTAGTACAAGCTAACAACAAATCATCCGTATATTAGTGCAAGATGATTCAAAATATTGCAATTAAAGGCACTGAAAATATTGTCTTATATTAAGAAATAATTCAAAATATTACGCATTATAAAATCCAATCAAAGATATAGTGAATCCTTAAGGAGGTAAAATCAGAAGTAGAATAAGAATAGATTGAAGCCCCTCTCCCAATCGCCTATAATTCTTTTATATTAAAAGATGATTGATAAAAAGAAGAATAAACATTGGGAAAGGAGCAGGAAGTAATTCATGGAATTTACCCGGGAGCAAAGACAGGCGATAGAGACAGGGGCGGAGAAAGCCCTGGTGGTGGCGGGACCGGGTTCCGGGAAAACCACCGTGCTTACGGAGCGGCTTTGCACTCTTTTGGAAAGGGGAGTTCCGGCGGAAAAAATCCTGCTTCTTTCCTTTACCAGAGCTTCCAGTAAGGAGATGGAGGAACGCTTTTTTCGGAAAATGGGCATCAGGGCGGGAAGACCGAGATTTTCCACCATTCATGCCCTTTGCTTTTCCTTACTTCGAGAAGATTTGGGTTACAAAAAAGAAGATCTTGTGAACCTTTATGAGAAAATGGATTGGCTTTCTCAATACTATCTGGAAAAGGGAATTCTTCGGGAGGAGGTGCAGGAGCTGCTTCCCGGCTTGATTGCTCAGATTTCCTACTTTAAATCCATAGGAGAAAGAGAGAGAATTGCCTACCTGCAAAAGGAGAAACAGGAGGATTTTCTTGCCCTTTATCATTTTTATGAAGAGAGTAGGAAGAAGAGGGGAAAGCTGGATTTTGAGGACCTGCTTTTAGAGGTGCTCCGCATCCTGATGGAACAGGGAGACTTGGCAAAGGCCTGGCAAAGCCGTTTTTCCCACATCCTTGTGGATGAATTTCAAGACCTTTCTCTGGTGCAGTATGAGATTATCAAGGCCTTGGCAAAATCTCCCAATGCCCTCTTTGTGGTGGGAGATGAGGATCAAAGCATTTACGGCTTCAGAGGGGCAAGTCCCGGCATTCTTCTCTCCTTTACCAAGGATTACCCGAACTGCGAAAGGATTTTTTTAAGCGATAACTTCCGTTCCTATAGGGAAATCGTGGAGCTAAGCAAGAGGCTCATCGGAAAGAATAAGGAGCGTTTTCAAAAGAAGCTTCAGGGCAGGCAGGGAAGCGGGGGGAAGGCTAAATATTACGCCTTAGCCACCGGAAAGGAAGAAGCAAAACTTTTGGTACAGCATATCGAAGAAGCGAAGGAAGAGGGCTGTCCCTTGGAAGAGATGGCGATTCTTTGCAGAAGCAGAAAGCAAATCCCCGCCTTACTGCCTCTTTTTATGGAGCGAGGCATTCCCTACAGTCTTACGGAAGATGTGCAAAATGTCTTTCAGCACTTTGTGGGAAAGGATATTCTGGCCTACCTTCGTTTGACTATAAATAAAGAAAGCAGGGGAGAGCTTTTACAAATCCTGAATAAGCCTTATCGAGGACTGCTTCGAGAGAAAATTCAAAGGGAGGACAGCCCCTTTTCGGATTTGAAAAAAGCCTATAGAGGAAGAAAAGAGGAAAGGGCTTTGATTCTTTTAGAAAAACAGCTTCAGAAAATGCAGGAGCTGCCGGTACAGGAAAGAATCCTTTATATCCGAAAGGATATGGGCTATGAGCAGTATTTGGAAAGCTTCGCCAAGAAGAAAAACCGGGACTTTGAGGAATTACAAAGTCTCTTAGAGGAGCTTACAGCTATGGCCGAACAGACGGAGGGGGTGGAAGCCTTTTTCCGTTTTGTGGAGAAATTCAATGCGGACTGCCTGCAAAGGCAGAAGGAAGAAAGCGGGGAAGGGGTTCGGATTATGACCTACCACGGGGCAAAGGGACTGGAGTTTGATGAGGTCTTTTTGCCGGACTGCATTGAGGGAATTATTCCGGACGGAAGAGCCAAAACCCAAGAAGAACTGGAAGAAGAAAGAAGAAGCTTTTATGTGGCATTGACCAGAGCCAGAAAGAAAATTCACATCTATGTCACAAAAGAACGATACAGTAAAAAAGTAAAACCCTCCCGCTTTATTCCGGAGCTTTTAGGAGGGTAGGAAGGGGCGAAATGGAAAAGATTAAGATTTTAGTGGTGGATGATGAAGAAAGAATGCAGAAATTGCTGAGTGACTTTCTGAAAATGAAGGACTACGAAGTGCTTTTGGCCGGAAACGGAGAGGAAGCCATTGATTTATTTTTCAAGGAGAAAAGCATTGCCCTGATTATTTTGGATGTGATGATGCCCAAGATGGACGGCTGGACCGCCTTGAAGACCATTCGAGAGCATTCCAAGGTTCCGGTAATTATGCTTACCGCCCGTTCCGAGGAAAATGATGAGTTAAAGGGCTTTGACTACGGGGCAGATGAATACATTTCCAAGCCCTTCTCTCCGAAGATTCTGGTGGCAAGAGTGGAGGCTTTGCTTCGCCGTTCTGGGGTGCAGAAGGAAGAGCTTTTGGAGGTGGGAGGCATCGTGATTGATGAGGCGGCCCACAGTGTTACGGTGGACGGAAAGCCTATAGAGCTTAGCTTTAAGGAATATGAGCTTTTACAGTATTTTGTGGAAAATAAGGGAATTGCCTTGTCCAGAGAAAAAATTCTCAACAACGTTTGGAACTATGATTATTTTGGAGATGCCAGAACCATCGATACCCATGTGAAAAAGCTTCGTGCCAAGTTAATGGACAAGGGAGAGTATATCAAGACGGTTTGGGGCATGGGCTATAAGTTCGAGGTGGAATAGGAGGGTATCTTGGCTGAAAAATGTCGAAAACGAAACAGTTTGCAAAGGCGCTTTACCCTGCTTTTTGCCTTTGTGTTTTCCATGCTTTTGATTCTTCTTCTGGTGGGAAACAGCTTTTTTCTGGAAAGCCTTTATGAAAAACGAAAGGTGCATGTGCTGGAGAAGGCTTATATGGAGCTGGATCGGATATTGCAGCAGGGAGAGGGCTTTTCCAAGGACTTTCCTACGGAAGCGGAAAGTCAGGAAGGGAAGGAAACTGCCGCCAGTAAATATGTTCGCTTTTTAACGGAGAAGGAAAATATCTCCATTATCGTGATGGATGACAGTAGCGACGGGGTGTATACCTCCTCTGCCAATCCCCAGTCTTTGATTCGCAGGCTTTATTCTTATATTTTTGGGAAGGCGGATGGAGATACCCAAAAGATTTTGAATAAGGGGGATAATTTTTCCATTGTGAAAACCAAGGGGGAAAACAAGGAGACAGGGTATCTTGAGGCCTGGGGATATTTTTCCAACAACAGTACCTCCTTTATGATGTCCATGCCCCTGGCCAGCTTAAGGGAAGCGGTATCCTTCTTTAATTATCTTCTCTTATTTTTAGGAGGCAGTATTCTGTTCTTCGGTACCTTGGCGGTGTATTTTACCGGACGAAGAGTGACAAGACCTTTAAAGGAGCTGGCAAAACTTTCCCAAAAGATGAGCCAACTGGATTTCACCGCCCGTTTTCAGGGGAGCAATCTGGAGGAAATCGAGGTTTTGGGAGAGTCCATGAACAGCCTTTCTCAAAGGCTGGAGGATACCATAGGAGATTTAAAAAAAGCCAACAATGAACTGCAAAGCGATATAGAAAACAAAAATCTGATTGATCAGAAACGACAGGAATTTGTGGCCAATGTTTCCCATGAGCTAAAGACCCCTATTGCCCTGATTATGGGCTATGCGGAGGGACTGGGAGAGGGACTTTGTGAAGATGAGGAAAGCAGAGCCTATTATTCCTCCGTGATTGTGGATGAGGCGAAGCGAATGAACCACATGGTAAAGGAATTGATGAGTCTTTCCGCCATGGAGCAGGGAAAGGATTTACCGGATTTCAGTCTTCTGGATATGGCCAAGCTTACCAAGGGGGTACTCAGCACCATGGAGATTCTTTTGAAGCAGGAAGGGATTTCCGTGGAGGTGGATATTTCGGATGGGCTTTTCCTTTGGGGAGATGAATTCAAGGTGGAAGAAGTCTTGATGAATTATCTGCAAAACGCTATTCACCATGTGGGAGAGCCGAAGCAAATCAGCATTTATACGGAAAACCGGGGACAAAAGCAGGTGGAAATCCATGTGAGAAATACGGGAAATCCTATTCCGGAGGAGGACTTGCCCAGAGTCTTTGAGAAATTTTACAAGGTGGATAAGGCCCATTCCCGTTCCTATGGCGGCTCCGGACTGGGGCTTAGTATTGTAAAGGCCATTATGGACAGCCATCATCAGGAATGCGGTTGTAAAAATACTTTAACCGGAGTGGACTTTTGGTTTACTTTGGAAAAGGGAGAGACGGCAAAAACTTAATTTACTTGAAATTTTGATGCAAAATAGTATTTCTATGCTATACTGTATCTGATTCTGAAAGGAGGACTTCATGGAGAATATGAACAACATGAACAATTATGAAAATGACAATATGCAGAACTGGCAGCAGCAGGAAGAGCTTCCTGTATATCAGCGTGAGCTTTCCGGAAGACAGTACAATGTGCTGATTGGTGTACATTTGCTCTTCGGCTTAGCACTTACCTCATTTTTGTGTATGAAGTTGCCCTATGTTTTGCCACAGGTTTATTCTGTGCACCCTGTAATATTTACAATAGGATTTTTTGTCACCTGTTTGGTGGGGAGCTGGATTGCTGCAAAGGAAAATTACCTCCTTTCCATCATCGGTTACACTATGAATGTTTTAGGCTTTGGAGCGCTTCTCTCCTTGACCTTAATGATTTATCCCGCTCACCTGATCTTTATTGCGGCGGTTTTAACCTTTGTAGTGGTATTAACCATGACGGTTGCGGCAGTGTTTATGCCGAATGCCTTCCTTTCCTTGAGAAAAGTGCTCTTTATTTCCCTGATTGGCTTGGTAATCGCTGAACTTACTTGTGTTGCCTTAGGTCTTTTTATACCGAATTTCCTTTTACTGATTGGTATTTTTATTTTCTCCTTATATGTAGGCTACGACTGGGCAAGAGGACAGCAGTATCCTTATACTCCAAGTTATGCTTGCTATACCGCATTACGGCTGTATATGGATATCATTAACCTCTTTATCCGTATCCTTCGTTTAATGGGTAGAAGAAGATAATTTTGCGAAGTGAAAGAGTGAAAGCAAGCGGTACTATAGCTTGCTATGCGGATAGAATTGATGTTGAATGATGAAAAGAATTTAAGAGGGAAAAGGAAGACAGGGATGTTGGTCTTCCTTTTTTCTCGCAAAGAAAGTATTGTGTTTTTAAGAAAATAAGCACAGTAAACGAAAAGAGAATCGAATGAAAGAAGATGTGTTGCAAAGTGAAGGCCTGGGAAGAGAAGACTCACAAGAAGAAAATCTCCGAGGAGAGGACACGCAGATAGAGAGTCTGCAAATAGAAGAGCTGCAAAGGGAACTTAGCGTTTTGATGCAGCAGATGCTATTAAAGCACCAGGAATCAGATGCGGAAATCTTTCGGATTTGGTGGGAGGAAGAAGGTCGACAGGAACGTTATTTTTCCCTCCAAAGAAGAATTGAGGAACTGGAAGAAGCGGAATGGAAGAAGAGAATTCTTCCCTATGCCTATGAAGAGGAAGTGTTTCATGAAGTGTAAGCATTGTCAAAAGGAAATCGAAGACTCGGCTACCGTATGCCCCTATTGTAAGACTCCCGTCATTCGTATTACGCCGAGAAAGGTCTGCGGATATTGCTATACGGAGTTAAAGAAGGGGGACAAGACCTGCAAAGGCTGTGGCAGGAAGATTCCGGAGGAGCTTTTAAAGCTTTGGGCGGAAGAGGATTTGAAGAATGCCCTTAGGGATGGACAGCAAAGTTCTTCGAAAGATTGTTATACAGAGAAGGGAAAGCTTTCCTCAAAGCAAAAAGGACAGCGGGACAGTAAGACAGGGACGGAAGAGTCTTTGCAGCACAAGCAGAATCCTTCTGAAAAAAGAGAAATTCTTCTTTTTTCCAAAAAAGGAAGGGAGGAAAAGCCAAGTGCTCCGGATCAGGAATTTTTATGTCTGATGTTAAGTATTTGTCCGCCCCTTGCGGCGGTAATCTTTCGCCTTCTCTTTTCTTCCACCGGATTTTTGCCCTGGCAGATTACCATTCTGTTTGTCTACTGCCTTTCTTCTATGGTCTTGGCGTATTTTTTGGAAGGAAGCATTGCCAATCGGTGGAAAGAGGTGAAGGGGAAGGCACTGGGAGAAGGCTACAGGAGTTTATTTTATCTATGTCCCCCGGCGACCATTTACTTCCTTTTGAAGGAAAATGAGAAGAATCAATTTTCCTTCTTCCTGGTTTTACATTTTGCTTTATTATTACTCTGCTTTTTGCCCTTTTATTGATTTTCGGAAAATGAAGGTGGATAGAAAGGAAGAAAAGCTTTTGAATACTTGAAGGAACTATGAAAGGAGAACAACTTGATCTATTCCTTTTTTGCCCTGCTTTCCCGGATGAAATATATTGACCGCTGGGCTTTGATGCGAAATGCCAGGGAAGAGAATCTTTCCGAGCATTGCCTGGAGGTGGCGATTTTAAGCCACGCCTTGGCAAGTATAGGAAATCTTCGTCTTGGAAAGAAGCTTTCTCCGGAAAAATTAGCCTTGAGAGCTTTGTATCATGATGCTTCTGAAATCCTCACCGGAGATATGCCCACCCCCGTAAAATATGGAAAAGAAGCTCTTCGTGCCGCCTATAAAGAGGTGGAAAAGGAGGCGGAGGAACGATTGCTTCTGGCCTTGCCGGAGGATTTTCAAAAAGTCTATCAGGAAATGTTTTTTCCCAAGGAGGGAGAAACAACAGCCTACGAAAACAGGCTTTTAAAGGCGGCAGATAAGCTTTCCGCCTTGATTAAGTGCCGTGAGGAAATCAGAGCCGGCAATCAGGAATTTTCCACTGCTCTGCAATCAACGGAAAGGGCTATAGAGAAGCTGGCTACGGAGCTTCCGGAGCTTCGTATTTTTATGGAGGAGTTTTTACCGGCCTACGGAAAGACATTGGATGAACTTACAGAATCCATTCTCCAAAAATAAAAGAGCGACAGCAAAAATAAAAGGTCAAGTTGATTTTTTCATTGACAATTATAGAACACTCCTATAGAATAATGATAATAATTATCACTTTAAAACTTCTGTTGCCGAAAAAGCGGTAACGGCTTATAAACAAAGGAGGTACTATGTCATTATTAAACAAGGAAGTGGAAGATTTTTCCGTAAATGCTTACCACAAGGATAGCTTCTGCACTGTGGAGAAGAAGGATATTTTAGGAAAGTGGTCCGTATTCTTTTTCTATCCTGCGGATTTTAGCTTTGTTTGTCCGACAGAGTTGGAAGATTTGCAGAACTCCTATGCGGAATTCCAGAAGATTGGTTGCGAAATCTATGCAGTATCTACCGATACCCATTTTGTTCACAAGGCTTGGCACGATGCATCTTCCAAGATTGGAAAGCTGACCTATCCCATGCTTTCCGATGCAAGTCACAGCCTTTCCAAGGCCTTTGAGGTGTTCCCGGAGAATGGAAGCCTTGCGGAAAGAGGAAGCTTCATTGTGAATCCGGAAGGAAAGATTGTGACCTATGAAGTATGTGCCGGAAATATCGGAAGAAATGCGGATGAGCTTCTTCGTAAGGTTCAGGCCTGCCAGTTCGTTGCTGAGCATGGCAATGAAGTTTGCCCTGCAAGATGGACACCGGGAGAGAAGACCTTAAAGCCCGGAATTGACTTAGTTGGAAAGATTTAATAAAGAATTGAATCAAGAGATTTTCCCATTCGCAATTCTGTGTTAGAATTCTGCGAATGGGATTTTTT